>CADAPX010000008.1 GCA_902789925.1 Oscillospiraceae bacterium
ATCTCCGCCATGGAAACCATGCGAATGGCTTGACAGACGTTCTGATCTTTGGTCCGCCACATGAATTCCGTCACGTCGTGGATCATTTGCCGGAGCCGGTCGTCATACTCTTTCATGTGGGCGACCTGCGCCAGGTCGGTCTCTGCGGCGAACGCCTCCTCCGTAATGAACGATTCCTCCGTGGAGAAATGGTACGCCCCATTGTCGTCCACCAACACTTCCAAAAACTTTTTCATCGCACATTTGTTTTTAACGGGCCGCCTCCGTTGGCAACCCGGAAGCAAGATTAAAGAAAAAGGACGATAGGAACCCTATAAAACGGCCGCCAAAATCTTTCACCTTAATTGATTGGGTATCAGTAGCTTATATTTGTTTTATTTTTCTTACGGCCATTAACAAAAATTGCAAACCCCTGATTCAAAAGAAGTTACATGGTTCCCAGCAACAAGCAAAATGAAGCCAGAGCACCCACAAACACCAGCTTAAAAAATTCAAAAACTGTGATATTTTTTATAATATCGCCATCCGTTCCAGACGTCAACGATAAACAAACAATCACAATCATAGCCGCAAACATCAAAAAAAACGGAACAGTGTTTAAAATTTTAAACCCATCTCCAATCGCCCTGGCAAGAAGCATTGGAACTAGTCCAACTATTAACCCGAGTAATAAAAAGTTGGTTTCCATGGGATAATTTTTATCTAAAAACAAAATCACATAACTAAACGTAAATATTCCAACAACCATGCCTAAAACTATTGGAGCCAAATATTTCACACTATTTCTAAAATCATCCTTAATATGGCTAACAGACATTATCAATTTGTCATATATATTCAACAAAACCGCCAAAGTTCCGCCGCTTATCCCGGGAACAACCTCAAAAGTTCCCATAAAAACGCCATTAAAAAAATTTCTTAGCACTCTTTTAAAGCCCATTTTCAACCTCTTCTCACGCCATTTTGTATAAAGCCCAAACCAAGCCCAGCTCAACAAGCCGATATCATAGTAACACAAATATTCAAAATTGTCAAATTTTATGATCAATTTTTCCTTAATCTTTTTAAAAATTTCAAAAAATACTCGTCCAAACCAACCTCAAAATGCATTTTTTCTTTCGAAACAGGGTGGTAAAACCCAAGAGTTTTCGCGCAAAGACACTGGCCATTAAGCTCTTTAAAACACGATTTAGGACCATATACGCAATCTCCTGCCAAAGGATGCCCAATATGAGCCATGTGGACCCGGATTTGATGAGTCCGGCCGGTTTCTAATTTTAATTTTATATAACTGAATTTATCAAACGAGTCAATTATTTTATAGTGAGTCACTGCGTTTTTGCCATTTTTAAAATTAACAGCCATCTTTTTTCTATCACGTTCACTTCGACCAATCGGAAAACTCAAAGTTCCAAAATCTGATTTAAATTTCCCATAAACCACGGCCTCATATATCCTGTCAACAGCGTGGGCTTTTAACTGCGCACAAAGACTCACATGCGCAAAATCCGTCTTAGCAACAACCAAAAGCCCGCTAGTGTCTTTATCGATCCTGTGGACGATTCCAGGGCGCAAAATTCCCCCAATTCCCGATAAATTATCCTTGCAGTGCCACATAAGCGCGTTAACCAACGTCCCTCCAAAATAATGTCCAGGCGCGGGATGAACAACCATTCCCTTGGGCTTATTCACAACTAATAGCTGATCATCTTCGTAAATAATACTCAGAGGAATGTTTTCGGCAGCAACATTTAATTTTTCGGGTTTTGGAAAGACAAATTGTATAAAATCATGGTTTTTCACCTTATAATGTTTACTAACCGGTTTATTGTTGACCAAAATAAGTTTTTTTAAAAACAACTTATGGATAAAATTTCTGGTGGTATGCGGATATTTTGAACAAATTAAAAGATCAACACGCCCACCTGATAAATTTTCATCAACGGCAATCGTTTGGAAATTCTCCATAATCTTTCCTTCTAATTTTTCTGACATTTTTCACAAATAAACTCATTAAATATAATTTTTGATATTAATATCCCACATCCCACAACAACCAAACAATCCGCAAAATTAAAAACCGCAAAATCTTCCATCGGCCAAAATATCGTGTCTAGATAGTCCACAACATAGCCGCGAAAAACCCTGTCTATTAAATTGCCAATCCCGCCAGAAATTATCATAGTAATCGAAATAAGATATATCAAGTCTTTTATTTTCTTTTTAATAATAAATAAAATCAAGGCGAAAATAATAACCAACGCAACCAAACTCAAAAGCAAAGTCTGGCCAGACATTATGCTAAACGCCGCGCCATCATTGTGCAAATATGTTATCCTTAAAATTCCCAAAACAGCAACAAAGCTTTCATTCAAATCCATACTATTTTCAATACATAATTTTATAATTTGGTCAAATAAAACTAAAATAGTCCCTAAAAAAACAAAACAACAACCAATTTTATACTTCCCTATTTTTTTGCAAAAGTCCACAATCCTATCATTCATAAAAATCTCTCTCAAGTCATAAAAAATTAAATATCTTTAACCACTTCTGCACACCTGGAACAGACAGTTTTATGATCCGGATCACATCCAACAGATTCGCTATATGCCCAGCACCTTGCGCACTTTTTACCACCCGGCTTGACTATGTCTATTGATATGCCTAAAGAGTCGAATATATATTCTCCCGTTCCATTTTTTTTGACATCAACAGCAGAAACCAAAAACACAGTTGGCAGTTGATTTGAAAATTTCAAAACAAAATCATATATATTATCATCGCAATGGATAACAACTTTTGCGTCCAAAGAAGAGCCAATTGCTTTAAGAGCCCTTTTTTCTTCCAAAGCCTTTTTGACTGCATCCCGTATTTTGTGAATTTTATTCCAATTATTATAAAATTCTTCACTGTAATCTATGTCCACACTAAAAAACATTTCATTATATAAAACGCAGCCAAAGTCGTCAGTTTTGCGATGAGGCATAACCGACCAAATTTCCTCGGATGTGAAGGAAAGTATGGGGGCAATGAGGCGAGTAAACGCGTCTAAAACAACAAACATCGCCGTCTGGGCAGAACGCCTTTTGAGGCCATTTTTTCGCTCGCAGTAAAGCCGATCTTTTATGACATCCAGGTAAAAATTAGACATATCAACCACGCAAAAATTGTGTATGCTATGGTATAAACTATAAAATTCAAAATTATCATATGACTCCTTGGCACTGGCTAAAAGTTTGTTAAATTTAACTAAAATCCACCTATCTATTTCACAAAGTTTGTTAAAATCTACCATATCGACATCAGGATTAAAATCGCTAATGTTGCCCAATATATATCTAGCTGTGTTTCGAATTTTGCGATAGGCTTCCGACAGCTGCTTTAAAATTTCCGGCGATATGCGTATGTCGGCGTGATAATCCGATGAAGCAACCCAAAGCCGCAATATATCAGCGCCATATTTCTCAACGATTTTTTCAGGAGCAACTCCATTAGCTAAAGATTTTGACATCTTCCGCCCTTCGCCATCAACGACCCAACCGTGTGTGCAAACATTTTTATATGGCGCCTCGCCTCTGGTTGCAACCGCAGTTAAAAGCGAAGACTGAAACCATCCTCGATATTGATCCGCTCCCTCAAGATATAAATCAGCTGGCCACTTAAGATTTGCGTCCCGCTCCAAAACAAAAGCATGGCTGCAGCCGCTGTCAAACCAAACATCCATTATGTCGGTCTCTTTGCGAAAATGTTTGGATCCACATTCAGGACAGCAAAAGTCACTCGGCAAAAATTCTGAAGCCTCTCGATCAAACCAACAATCCGATCCATATTTTCTAAACATGTCAGCAATATGTCGTATAGACTTTTTATTTACAATATGTTTATTACAATTATCACAATACAAAATTGGAATCGGAACGCCCCACACGCGCTGACGAGATATACACCAGTCGCTCCGATCGCGAATCATGTTCTCAATCCTGCCTTTTCCCCAAGAAGGAATCCAATTAACCGAGCCGGCCGCCTCAAGCGCTTTTTCTTTAAAGCCGTCAATCGAACAAAACCACTGCTTTGTTGCGCGAAACAGTATGGGCTTTTTGCAACGCCAACAATGGGGGTATTGGTGGGATATTTCTTTAACAGCTAATAAATTCCCCGTCTCTTTCAGCCTATTTATGATCATATCATCAGATTCACTAGCCAAAATCCCCGCAAATTCACAAGCTTCATCCGTCAAGCGTCCTTGGTCATCAACAGCAACAATTATCGGGATTTGGGGATATTTCTGGCAAATTTCAAAGTCTTCAACTCCATGCCCTGGCGCAGTGTGAACACAACCAGTTCCGCTGTCCAAAGTGACATGATCGCCATTTATCACAAGCGATTTCCTGTTCAAAAAGGGATGATCAAGAGTCATATATTCAAAATCTTTTCCCAAAAAAGAACCAACCGTTTCATATTTTTCAGCAAAAGCAGCTTTCATAGAGCTTTCAACTAAATCTTTTGCCATAATGTAATATTCATCACAGTTTTTAACAATAGTATATTCATAATCAGGACCAAGGCAAACAGCAACGTTGCTGGGCAAAGTCCAAGCTGTTGTCGTCCAAATGACAAAATAAACCTTTTGCCTATCTATCCCCTTTTTTTCAAAAAAGCCCCCATCATCGCAAACCTTAAACTTAACATATATAGATTTGCACTGATCTTCGCTATATTCAATCTCCGCCTCCGCAAGAGCAGTCCCACATTCCGCACACCAACAAACCGGCTTTAATCCTTTATATATATATCCCTTTTGAGCCATCTCGCCGAAAACCTCAATTTGCCGGGCCTCAAACTCTTTATTCAGGGTCAAATATGGGTTTTCATAGTCGCCCAAAACGCCCAAACTCTTAAACTGCTTTTTTTGACTCTCGACATGAGAAAGCGCAAATTTTTTACACATTTCGCGCAAACAAACAGCAGATATTTCCTTTTCATCCGCCTTTGCCGCCTTCAAAGCTTTAAGCTCAATCGGCAAGCCATGCGTATCCCAGCCTGGAACATACGGCGCTTGAAATCCAGACATGTTTTTTTGTTTAACTATAAAGTCTTTTAGAATTTTATTCAACGCCGTCCCGAGGTGTATGGCGCCGTTGGCATAGGGAGGGCCGTCATGCAAAACATAGACAGGCTTTCCCTCATTTTTTTCAATTATATTATAATAAACCCGTTTTTTATCAAAGCGTTCATATAATTCAGGCTCTCTTTTGGGCAAATTTCCCCTCATAGCAAAATCCGTCTTCGGAAGATTCAAAGTTGAATTATAATCCCGTCCCATCCATATATCCTCCAATCAATTTTTGTTTTCGCCAAACCTCAGTCCACCAAATCTAGACCTAACGTGGTCATTCATTTGAATGCTGCTTGAGCCATCGGTCATCGTCATTTTAAACATTGGCCTGGCATTGCTGGAAGCTGGTTTTTCTGGCTTGGCTTCAAAATTTTCAACTTCCTCCAAAGATTCATCATCACTGCTATATGTTCCTTCACTTTGCGCACGCAAACCTTCTTTTTTAAATTTATGATTTTTATCCGAAATATCGCTGTCAAACTCTGGAATTTTAGTGATTATATCCAAATGAGATTTATATAAATCAAGCAACTTCGCCTTAAAATCCGAAACCTCTTTCTTCATAGTCTTTAAGCGATGGGTCTCGCTTTCAAACTCATGTCTGGCCTCGCGCATCATTCCATCAGCTTTTTCTCTTGCTTCGTTGATCAATTTGCTGGTTTTTTCGCTAATATCAGCATCAAAAGCAAGCTTTCGCTCCTCAATTTCCTTTAAAATTCTGTCAGCCCTTTGCTTTGCATCGCTTAAAACATTTTGTTTGAATTGCTGCGCGCTGACTATTATTTCCCTAACGCTGTCCTCGTTTTGTTCATATTTATCTAATTTTTCCTTCAAATCAGACATTTTTTCTTCATTTTTAGCTATCTTTTCTTCTAAAAAAACGACATATTCGGAAATATCCTGCAAACAATGTGTGACATCATCTATTTTATATCCAAAAGCTCCTTTATCAAAAGTTAAATCTTTAATTTCTCTCCCTTTCATCAAATAAAACCTCCTTATAGATATAAAAAAATCAATATAAACAAAAATTAAAAAAACACACCATTATTTTCTAATTCATCCAACAAATCTCCCATAACATCAACATTATATGGAGTTATAATAAATGTGCTGTTAGCAACGCGCTTGATCTGGCCATTATTTGCATACGCAACGCCGCTCAAAAAATCAACCAACCTGCGGGCGATTTCTTTATTTGTTGATTCTAAATTAATAACAACGGTTCTTTTTTCGTTTAGGTGGTCAGCTATGGAACTTGCGTCTTCAAAATGTTCCGGCCGAACCAAAACAACTTTGAGTTGAGTCGTTGTGCTAACATTTACAATTTTATTTTTTTTAACATCCCCGCCGGATTTATGGTTTGATTCTTCTTTTATTATGAAATCGTCATCATATTCATCTTCGTAGTACTCATCTGTTCCAATAATGCCCCTAATTTTATTGATTAAACTCACAAAAAATACCTCCCTGATTTGATTGACTTTTAAACACCACAAATTAAATTCACATATCTTTAAAAATCAGCCCCCCTATCCTGACAATATTTGCGCCATAAGCAATTGCCTGTTCAAAATCAGCGCTCATTCCCATCGACAAAAAATCCATGCTAATATTATCTATGTTTTTGAGTGAAATGTCAATATATATATCCCAAATTTTTTTAAAATAATGAAGAACATTTTCCTTTGGGGGAATCGCCATCAATCCTTTAACCTCAACTCCAGGCATTTTAGCCACAATCTTTGCAGCTTCAAAAATTTCATCAACAGCAAAACCAGACTTGGTTTTCTCATTTCCAACATTAACCTCAAGCAAAATCGGCATTTTCCTTCCAATTTTAAGGCAGCACCGCGAAATTTCCTCCGCAAGATGCTCGCTGTCAACTGATTCAATCATGCTGACCTTGTCAATGATTTTTTTAACCTTATTTCTCTGCAAATGCCCGATAAAATGTATATCCACGCCATCTAGATCATAAAAATCATGCTTTGAAACAAGCTCCTGCGCTCGATTTTCCCCCAAAAGCCGAACTCCCCCGTCAATTGCAATATTAACATATTCAGGCAAAACATTTTTTGTCACTGCCATAAGATTGATTTCATCGGCGCTGCGACCTGCTTTTTTTGCTGCAAGTTCAATCCGATTTCGAATGTCCAAAATTCTTTGCTTAATGCGGTTTTCATCTAACTGGTTTGTTATCATATAAATCCCTCCCTCGAGTTATAATTTTATCATATGCTCTTAAATATGTCGCATCGTTAACATAATTATCAGAACAAATCACGCTGTTGTCATCTTCAAACAAAACATCTATCTTCTTGAATTTCATAAGCATATTGTTTAAAGCATACACCCCTATCTCACCCTCAGAATTGGTTTTAACGGCCGTTTTAGGGATTTTTATGCCGCGATATGTGTTGAAAATAACCTCAACTTTGCTGGCTCTAATTTTCGATAATTTTTCTGTCATAACGTTTATTTTAAAAGTGGCTAAACTTTTTTCACCATTCCAATTAATATTTAACTCGCTCAAATTCGCCGAAATATCCTCGCCTGTTTTTTCAAATTTTATCCTGCAACTCGAGCCAACCTTAGCGTCCGCAACCAACCCTGTCGGCAAAACAACCTTTAAAAACAAAGTTGGATTGGTTATGATCTTTCCAATTTTGTCCTGCAATGAATTTTCAGCAGAGTCTTGATATATTTTTTCTATTCTTTCAAAATCAAAATCATTCAAAAATTTTATAGCGCATTCACTTTCATATCCATCAACGCCATCAACAAAATAGCCTGAAACTGGAGTTTGAATGGATTTGGGTTGGGACGAAATCGTTCTCCTGAGTCTCTCGGTTTCATCGACAATTTTTTCAATTGCATCATTAAAATTTTCAACCCTCCCCGTTATTATCTGGCGCTTGTTGAAAAGAGTTGTCATTTTTTCTTTAAAATCAGCAGCTCTTTCCAAATTTCCATTTTTCAAATCCCTCTCCAAGCCATAGTACTGAGCTTGCATCTGTTTATTTATGCTTTTGATATCCATATCCTGCAAAGCTCCTGGACTTTGCGCTTCCTTTAAAAAATTCAATTCATTTTCCAAAAACTCTAATTTTTTGAATTTTGATATATCATCATAAGATTTATATAACCTAACAACTTCAGAATTTGCCGCAACACGTGAACCGCTCGAAAAATTATTTTTAGCCATGCCGACATATCCGCTGTCATCAAGCAAAAATTCATCTTTGAAAACGACGCCAACTCCCTCTGCTTTTTTTTCCATAACATCACTTTTAACAACAGTCACATCATAATCAAACTTCAAGCTTGCGTATATTTGATATGCCATAGCACAAGCAAAGCAAGCAACAAAGGCAAAAAACAAAGATTTTAGGATAAACGATTTCAAGCTCATATCACCAACACAATCTGAATTTTTTAAAGGCTCACAATTTTATTTCAAAATGGCGCTTAACAATTTCCATGACTTTATTCTTTCTTTCTGTTTCACACATATCGTCGCAATAAATCCAATGTATCCTCCGATCCTTCCGAAACCAGGTTAATTGACGTTTCGCATATTTTCGAGTGTTTTGTTTTATTTTTGAAATCGCCTCATCTAAACTTTGCTTTCCCAAAAAGAAGTCCCAAAATTCTTTATAGCCGATCGCCTGAGCAGAAGTTGAAAAAAGTTTTCTTTGATCAAAAAATTTTCTAGCCTCTTGAATTAAACCTCGTTCAATCATATAATCAACCCTGTCATCAATTTTTTTATACAGTTTTTTTCTGTCTGAAAAAGTCAAACCTATTCTCAAAGAATCAAAATGAGTCTTTTTTTTTCGACTAAGTCGCATATTTTCGCTAACATTTAAACCCGTTAAAAGGCAAATCTCCAAGCCTCTAATGACGCGTTTAGTGTTGTTGGGATGTATATTTTGAGCATATTCAAAATCAAGCGCTTTGAGCCGATTAAACATATGCTCCGCCCCAAATTTTTCCAAATCATCAAAAAGCCTTTTCCGGATTTCAGGATCCGTCTTTTGCTCGCAAAACTCAATCCCATCCAGCAAAGAATCAATATATAACCCCGTTCCTCCAACCAAAATCGGGCGCTTCTTTCGCAAAACAACGCCTTCAATCGCAAAATTTGCCTCCCGAACATATTCCGCAACAGAAAAAGACTGCTTTGGGTCCAAAAAATCGATCATGTGGTGTGTGACTAGACTTCGGTCGGCCAGAGTTGGCTTTGCTGTCCCAATGTCCATGCCTTTATATATTTGCATTGAGTCCGCCGAAACTATCTCAGCATTAATTTCCCTCGCAAGCCAAATCGCCAAATCGCTCTTTCCGCAAGCAGTCGGCCCAACTATGGCGCATATTTTTATTTTATCTTTGAATCCTCCCAAACTCTTTGTCAAACCTTTCCTTTTTAAAAGTCAATATAGCCGGCCTTCCGTGGGGACAAGTTCGAATATTTTCATCAAAATACACTCGATTTGCCAAAGCCTCAAGCTCCTTCGCGCTGTTTTGATCATTAGCCTTTATCGCAGCCCGGCAAGCCATTGTGTGATACATATTGTCCAAAGTTTCTGGTGTCAAATCATTCACCTTCGTCTTTACATTATAAACCATTTCATAGAAAATTTCAACAAAATTTTTAGCGTCTAAAACAGCTGGAATTTCCCGAATCAAAACGGCATGCCCTCCAAAATCTTCAACTCCAAATCCAAATTTTAAAAACAGTTCGCTATTGTCAACAACCAGTTCATGATCTTCGTTTGAGCCCAAAATAACTTTCTTTGGAAGAATTAAAATCTGTCTTTCTAAATTATTCGACTCTTTTTTGATTTTTTCATATAATATTCTCTCATGCGCTGCGTGTTTATCGATAATAACAAAATTATCTCCAACTTCAGCTAAAATATAGGTTTTAAATATTTCTCCAACAACCCTCAAATAATTTTGACTGTCTTCTGAAAAGACATCAGATTGTTTTTCGGAATTACTTTTGGTATTATTTTCAGTTTTACAAGTTTCTTCTGCGTTTGAAAAATTATTGATGACATCATTTTTTTTATCTTCAATTTGATTTTTATCCTTATTTTTATAAATATTAGCACCGGATAAAAATTTATACTCTGAAAAATTTTCGACTTTATCAATTTTATATGACTTGGTTTGAGAAAAAAGCCTATCTGAAAAAACATTAACCTTTTGGGCTTCATTTTTCGCCTCCGTTCTGGCCTTGATTTTTAGCTGACTTGGCTTAAATCCTCCATTATCCGCAAAATAGCTGCGTTTTAAGTCTAAAATTTTAGCTTCAGGCAACTTATTATTTTCAGATATAGCCGCCTTTGTCGCAGAATATACCGCCCGTAAAACTTCTGATTCGTTTGAAAATCTGATCTCAATCTTGGCGGGATGAACGTTTATGTCTAAATTTTTCGAAGGGATCTCTAAAAACAGGACAAAAGCTGGAAATTTTCCAACCATAGCAAAACCTTTAAACGCCTCTTCAACCCCCGAAACACACGTCCCAGCCTTAACATACCTCCCGTTAACAAAGCTAAGCTGCAGACTTCTGTTGTGGCGACAATGCCGCGGATTGCTGACAAATCCCTTGATTTTTATATAGCTATCATCATATTTAACCGGAATAAGTGTTTTATATATGTCTCTTCCAAAAATATTATAAATGACATCTCCAATCGACCCATTTCCAGACGTTTGAAAAATCTTCTTTCCATCCCGCTTAAATTCAAAGGATATGTTGGGGTTGCTGATGGCCAATTTTTCCAAAATATCCCCTATGAGATTCGCCTCGGTTGAATCTTTTTTTAAAAATTTCAGCCTTGCTGGGACGTTGTAAAAAAGCTGCTCAATCGAAAACATCGCGCCGTCCAAACAGCTGACCCTCTCAAAGCCTTTTTCCTCTCCCGCTTCAATCAAATATCTCGTTCCAAGCTGGTCCCCTTGCCTCTTTGTCAAAACTTCAACCCGAGAAACCGCGCAAATCGACGCCAACGCCTCCCCTCGAAAGCCAAGCGTTTTGATGTTTTCCAAATCAAGCGCAGTTTCAACCTTGCTTGTGCAATGCCGCAAAAAAGCCAATTTGCAATCGCTTTGATCCATCCCCATTCCATTATCCACAACTCTAATCAACTTTTTTCCGCCATTTCTAATATTAACACATATAGACGTGGATTTTGCATCTATTGAATTTTCAACAAGCTCTTTAACAACAGAAGCCGGCCGCTCAACAACTTCGCCCGCCGCTATCAATTCATATATATTTTTGTCTAGACGATGAATTTTTCCCACAACTAAAATTTCTCCTTTAATCTAGATGTTTTTTAGCATCATATAATATATTCATGGCTTCTATGGGTGTTAATGTGTCAAGTGATATATTTTTCAATATGTCTAATACTTTGGCTTCATTATCATTTAATAACGTCATTTGCTCAGGTTCATCACGTTTTGCGCCGTCATTTTCAACAAAATTTTTCCCGCTTTCATCTTCCAGTTGCTTTAAGATGACATTTGCCCTTTGAATGACACTTTGTGGAATTCCTGCAAGTTTCGCAACCGCTATGCCATAGCTGTCATCAACGCCGCCTCGAACAATTTTTCGCAAAAAAGTTATGTCATCCCCGCGCTTTTTAACCGCTATATTATAGTTTAAAACGCCGCAAAGCTCATTTTCAAGGGAGGTTAGTTCGTGATAGTGGGTTGCAAAAAGAGTCTTGCAGCCAAGTTTTTTTTGGTTTATTATGTGTTCAGCAACTGCTTTAGCAATGCTCATTCCGTCAAATGTTGAGGTTCCCCGCCCAATTTCGTCTAAAACAACCAAACTTTTGCTGGTTGCGTTTTTTAGGATCTGCGCGACTTCGCTCATTTCAACCATAAAAGTCGACTTCCCCGCAGTTAAATCGTCCGACGCCCCAATCCTTGTGAATATTTGATCAACAACGCCAATTCTTGCAAATTCCGCGGGAACAAAGCTTCCCATCTGCGCCATCAAAACTATAATTGCAACCTGGCGCATATATGTCGATTTTCCAGCCATATTCGGCCCTGTTATCACCATCATCTTGTTTTTATCACAGTCAAGAGTCGTGTCATTAGAAACAAACGGCATGTCCAAAATTGCTTCAACCACGGGATGCCGCCCATTTTTTATGATCAGCTCCGAGCCAGCGCTAATTTGAGGTTTAGTATATCGATTAAGCTGCGCAACAGCCGAAAAAGAACACAAAACGTCTAGCATAGCAATTGATTTAGCTGTTGCCTGAATTTGGACAAGCCTTTTTGCAACAACATTTTTCAACTCTTCAAATATTTCCTGCTCAATTTTTATGCTGCGTTCGCTGGATGTCAAAATTTTTTCTTCATATTCCTTAAGCTCCTGCGTGATAAAGCGCTCGCTTGAAGTTAAAGTTTGCTTTCGAGTATAATATTTTGGAACTTTATCTAAAAAAGACTTAGTTATTTCTATATAATACCCAAAGACTCGATTATAGTTGATTCTTAATTTGCTGATTCCAGTTTTCTCCCTCTCGCGCGCTTCAATAGATAATAACATTTCCTTCGCATTTTCTCGAATATTTCTGATTTCATCTAATTCACTGTGAAATCCTTCGCGAATAACCCCTCCGTCTTTCAAATTAACAGGCGGCTCATCAACAAGCGCAGACTCCAAAAGTTCATATACATTTTTCATATCAACAATTCTTTTATTTATGTTTTGAAGCAAAAAATTTGGAACGAGTTCAAGTTTATTCTTTATATTTGGAAATTCACCAATCGTTTGAGATAAAGCCTTAAGCTCCCTGGGATTTATCGATCCATATATAACTTTTGTCATTAAACGCTCTAAATCATATATTTTTGATAAAATTTCGACAATATCATCTCTAAGCATCGCGTTTTTCATCAAAGCCTCGACAGCGTCATGCCTCCTTGTGATTTGAACGGGATTGATAAGCGGCTGCTCAACAAGTTTTCGAATCAACCTCTTGCCCATGGCCGTTTTTGTTTTATCCAAAATCCAAAGCAAGCTTCTCTGCTTTTGTCCCGTAATTATGGTTTTTGTCAGCTCTAAATTCCTCCGCGCATACGAATCCAGTCCCATATATTGGTGTTCATTATAATATATTAGATCTATTAATCTTTTCACGCCACTTTTTTGAGTTTCTTTTAAATACGCAATCAAAGCCCCCAAAGATTTAACGCATAATTCGGAATTTATCACTTCACTCGGAATTTTATCAAACTGCTGGCGAATCAGCTTTGCGCAAAGGTCATGGTCATATGCCCCGGATTTAACCAGCTCCCCGATGCATTTAAGCTGCTTTGTTAAATATGTCCCAACCTCTTCAAGCTCGGAAATTTCGTCATTATATAAAATTTCGCTCGGATTAAACCGCCCTAATTCGTCAATCATGTCCAAAGAGACGTTGCTTGAGTCAATATGCGTTATGTGGACAACTCCTGTTGAAACGTCCGCAAAACAGACTCCAAAACTGGTTCCAGACAAAAATATAGAGCATATGTAGTTGTTGACGCCGTCTTCAAGCATGTCCGATTCAAATATCGTCCCGGGCGTTATTATCCGAACAACATCACGTTTAACAAGCTTTGTTTGCGAATCGATCTTGTCTGTCTGCTCGCATATCGCAATCTTAAAGCCCTTATTTATCAATTTTTTTATATACATGTCCACGCTGTGATATGGGATTCCACACATCGGCGCACGCTCGGCCAGCCCGCATTCCTTGCCTGTTAAAGTTATTTCAAGCTCTTTTGAGGCCAAAATAGCATCATCAAAAAAAAGTTCGTAAAAATCGCCAAGCCTGAAAAACAAAAGATAATTTTTATGATCATTTTTTATTTCAACATATTGCCTCATCATCGGAGACAATTTTTTAATATCTATTGATTCAATCATTTATTTTAAACACACTCCTAAATTATAGACAAAATTAAAAAATCAATCACTGGCAGCCACAACAGTTTTCACATCCGCCTCCACCGCAGTTTGATTCATTAATTTCAAAATCAAAAGTTAAATCTTCGCCATTAACGGCCGCAATCAAAATCTTGTTTATTTTATTCATCATATTATTGACTTTATCGCTTGCCTCATTAAAAGCTATCATATTCGGGTTTTTCATCATTTTATCATATATTTCTTTCAACTTTGCATTTTTTTGATCTATTTTCTCCTGCTTGTCTTGATAATCCGCAAGCAGACGCCCAATGTCAAACTTCAGCAAATTATATTCTCCAATCAAATTTGAAAGCTCCTGATCATTATCATTATTTTTTTTAGCTTCAACCAAATTCAAATATTCATTGGTTTTTTGAATCTCTTTTCCAAAATTTTTGGCTAGTTCGATAATATCCATAACAGCTTAACTCCTTTCAAATCAATTCGCCCTCCAAAGCCATCCTCGAAGACCGAATTATTTTAACATCCGCAAAGTCCCCAATTTTTGCGCCGTTTGCTTTGCAATTAACGACCAAATTAGTGTCTGTCCTGCCGGTTATCATCCCACAATCTGCCCGAAAAGCGCCATCAAACAAAACCCTTTGAGCCCTTCCAACATAGCTTTTGTGAACCTCTTCGCTGATTTCATTCTGGCAATCTATCAGCTCCCTAAGCCACCTAACCTTTTCTTCAGAAGCAACCGGATCACTCATTGAGCAGGCCGCAGTGCCCTTCCTTGGAGAAAATATAAACATGAATAAAGACGAATATTTAACACTTTTTATCAAATTTAAGGTCTTTTTAAAGTCTGAATATGTTTCACCCGGAAATCCAACAATTATGTCAGAAGTTAATGATATATTGGGAATTTTCTTTCTTGCATACTCAACTATTTTTAAATATTGCTCTATGTTATATTTTCTGTTCATCAAGCCTAAAATTTTATCACTCCCGCACTGAACCGGCAAATGCAAATGTTTGCAAATTTTACCACAGCTTGCCATGGTGTCTATGAGCTCGGCGGTTGCGTCTTTGGGGTGGGACGTCATAAACCTGATTCTAAAATCTCCGTCTATATCATTTATTTTTGACAACAAATATGAAAAATTGACTCCTCCATCCAAATCATTTCCATATGAATTGACGTTTTGCCCAAGAAGCATGATTTCCTTGAATCCGCCATCAACCAAACTTTTAACTTCATTATATATTGAAAAAAAATCGCGACTGCGCTCCCGGCCCTTAACATGCGGAACTATGCAATATGAACAAAAATTGTTGCAGCCAAAGCTTATTGGAACCGAAGCTTTAATCCGGCTTTCTCGAACAACCGGCAGCCCCTCAACAATAACGCCGTCTGAATCGGGTATATCGCAAATTCTCCTCTTTTCACTCAATATATTGTAGATAAACTCAGGCAATTTGTGTATAACGTGAGTCCCAAAAATTAGGTTCACTCCCGGAAAAACTTTGGCGATTTTTTTTGCAACATGCTCCTGCTGAACCATGCATCCACAAAGCCCAATCAGCATCCCAGGATTGCTTTTTTTATAGTGGATCAACATGCCCAAATTTCCAAAAACCCTGTCCTGCGCATTTTCTCGAATAGCACACGTATTGAATATTGCAAGATCAGCCCCTTGCGCGCTGTCAGAAATTCCATAGCCCATTTTTGCGAGCATCCCCTTGATCTTCTCGCCATCAGAAACGTTTCCCTGACATCCATATGAATGAACATAACACACAGGTTGTCTATCAATAAACATGTTTTTCAGAATTTCTTCACATTTTTTAGAATAATTCCGTTGAACCAACAGCTCTTGCTCTGAAACCAAATTTTTCATTACTAACACTTTTTCCCTTCCTGGCGGCAAAATTCCAGCATTCGTTTTAGCTCATCAACATAAAAAATATGAACCTTTTCACAAAAATGGCACTTGACCTCAACAGGCTTTCCCTCAAAAACCATCCTCCGAAGCTCGTCCTCTCCCAATCCCAAAAGCATCTTTCTAACCCTGTCTTTCCCACAACCACAGTGATATTTAACCTCTTGTTCATGGAGCAAATTGGGCTCTGTCTTTTCCAAAACTTTAAGCGAAATTTCTTGCGGGGTCATTCTTTGTTCTAAAAATTGCGAAACGGATCTGATTTTTGAGACATTTTCTTCTATAATGCTAATCGTGTTATTATCGGCATATGGAAGCGCCTGAATTAAAAAACCGCCCGCGCATTTAACCGTCAAATCCAAATTTAGCAAAACTCCCAAAGCGCAAACCGTTGGAATCTGCTCACTGCTAGCATAATAACTTGCAACATCATCGCCAATTTCCCCCGAAACCAAGGCCACCTGCCCAACATACGGCTCTCCTGACCCAATCTTTTTGGCAACGCTTATGACCCCATTTCTTCCAACAACCTCTCCCGCGCAAGCCCTTCCAGAACAGTCTAAAACCGCGCAAGCTAGGGGGTGATCTATATATGATTTAACACACCCCGCGCCATTTGCAACAACCATTAAAGTTCCCGCCGGCCCACCTCCATTAACACTAACCGTCAAACTATCGCTCTGGGATTTTAGCAAAGAGCCCATCATAGCGCCTGCAATCGTGAGCCTGCCCAAAGCAATAGAAGCTGAAGCGGACGTTTTGTGTATGTCCTTCATTTTAGAAACAATGTCCGTCGCGTCGATCGCAATTGAAAACGCCGACCCATCCTTTGTTATCGATCTGGCCAAATTCAGCAATATATTCCACACTCCAACTCAAAAATATCAAAATAAATCAAAAATATTTCACAAGTCATTTCTGATCAAATCCTCAAGCGTCTCTCTTTGAACAATAACCCTGCTCTTTGCGTCTTTAACCATAACAACAGCAGGCTTTAAATTTCGATTATAGTTTGACGCCATCGAATAATTATATGCTCCCGTTGCGCAAACAGCTAAAATATCCCCTGGCTGCGCGACCTGAAGCGCAATGTTTTCGCCAATTAAATCTCCGCTCTCACAGCACTTCCCAGCAATCGTCACAACTTCACTCTTTTCAAGGTTTGCTTTATTAGCAACAATCACCTCATACTCGGATTTATACAGCGCATATCGCGGATTGTCAGTCATTCCGCCGTCAACAGCAACATATTTTCGCACATTGGGAATTGTTTTTATATTACCGACTGTATATAAAGTGATCCCCGCCGACGCGATTAAGGATCTTCCTGGTTCTATGATAAGAAAAGGCAGTTTTAGCCCATATTCACGGCATTTTTGCGCTAAAGATAAACAAATCGCTTTAACATATTCCTCACACTCCAAAGGATCGTCTTTTTGCGTGTATTTAACGCCAAAACCTCCCCCAAGATTCAATTCATCAAACTCAATCCCAGTTTTATCTTTAACGTCTTTAGAATATTTCGCCATAACCTGCGCCGCCAAAGCAAATGGACGCGAATCAAATATCTGAGAGCCTATGTGGCAATGAGCCCCTTTAAGCCTGATGTTTTCAAGCTTTAAAGCAAGTTTTAAAGCCTCCATCGCCTCGCCGGTTTCAATCGCAAAACCAAATTTAGAATCAATTTGCCCGGTTTTAATAAACTCATGAGTATGAGCATCTATTCCTGGTTTTACTCTGAGTATAATTTTTGCGCACAGGTTCATTTGACCCGCAAGCCGATTTAGATCCTTTAATTCACAAAAATTGTCAACAACAATCCGGCCTATATTATTTTCGAGAGCAAACTTTAATTCCTCAATTGTTTTATTATTTCCGTGCAAATGCATTTTTTTAGCAGGAAATCCAACCGAAAGCGCAGTATACATCTCCCCAAGCGAAACCGCGTCAACCCCCATATCCTGGCCCTTGATCAACCTATATATTTCTCGACAGGAAAAAGCCTTGCTTGCATAGCAAACTAATCCATGGCCATTATAATATTTATCAATTGCGTCATTAAATCTATTGCAATTCTTTATTATTAAATTCTCGTCTAAAACATAAAGAGGAGTCCCATATTTTTTAGCAAGATCAACAACATCCGCTCCGCATATTGTCAGATTCCCCAAATGATTAACGCCCAAATTTTCAGATATAAACATATCAAAGCTTCCTCCAAACTATTATAGATCTATTCCGGCTCGCAAACTTCCTCAATAAATCCTTTAAGCCTCTCAAGCCCCTCCCCAGTTTTAGATGAAAATTCAACAATAAAAATTTGATCAGAACACGGCAAATCCGCCCTAAACTTTAAAAGCATATCTTTTCGCTTGGACTTTGTCAATTTGTCGGCCTTTGTTAAAACAACAATAAATGGAAGCTCGAAATCAATCAAAAACTCAACCATTCCAAGATCCAAATCGCCAATCTCATGCCGCATATCAATTAGCAAAACAACAAGACCAATCAAGCGATCACCCTTAAAATATCCTTCAATCAAGCGGCTCCAACGCTTTTTTTCAGATTTTGAAACCCTGGCATATCCATATCCCGGAAAATCAACAAAATTCACCCCGCAAACATCATAAAAATTAATCGTCGCGGTCTTTCCGGGAACTGAGCTGACCCGAGCGAGGTTTTTCCTGTTAAAAAGCCGGTTTAGCATCGACGACTTGCCAACGTTTGATCGCCCAACAAAAACTATCTCAAGCTTTTTTGACTTTGGAAGCTGGCTTGCCGTTGCATATGAACTTAAAAATTTCGCGTCAAAATACCGCATATCAAACTCTCTCCAAACCAGGGCCTTCCTCACGTCTTAAAGCAAGCTCCAAAACCTCGTTTGCTGTCGCGCAGGGAATGAATTTAATGGCCTTTCGAACAGATTCGTCAACATCATCCAAGTCGCCAACGTTGTCTTTTGGAATCAAAACCGTCCGAACCCCGGATTTATAGGCCGCAATAGCCTTTTCTTTAAGCCCGCCGATTGCGAGATCTCGCCCTCTCAAACTGATTTCACCCGTCATAGCAACATCTCTTTTAACGGGAGTGTTGGACAAAGCCGAAACAACAGCAGTTGCCAAAGCAACCCCAGCCGACGGCCCATCTTTTGGAACAGCACCCTCCGGAATGTGGATATGTATGTCCTTATTTTTATAGAAATTTTTGGGTATATTATAACTCGACGCTATTGAGCGAACAAAGCTAATCGCCGCATTTGCCGACTCTTTCATGACATCTCCGAGGTTTCCGGTCAATTTAACGTCTCCCTTGCCGTCCATAATTCCAGCTTCAATCTGCATGAGCTCTCCGCCAAAACTCGTCCACGCCAAGCCATTAACAAGCCCAACCTCATCGGTTTTTGAAATGCTCTCGCCAAGATATTTCTTAGCGCCAAGATATTTTGGAATATTACGCTCTGTAAATTGGACGAATTCACTTCTTTTATCAAGCAATTTTTTAGCAGCCTTGCGCATTAGCGACGCAATCATTTTGTCAAGTTTTCTAACGCCTGCCTCTTTTGTGTAACTGTCTATTATTTCCTTTATGGCTTTGTCGGATATTTTAACCACTCCTTTATCCAGGCCGTGTTCTTTAAGCTGTTTAGGCCATAAATATTCCCGAGCTATATGAAATTTTTCACTAAAAGTGTAGCTTGAGATTTCGATGATTTCCATTCGATCAAGAAGCGGAGCCGGAATCACTGAAGCGGAATTTGCAGTCGCAATGAAGAAGCACTCTGAAATGTCGAAAGGGACTTCTATATAGTGGTCTATAAAGGCGCTGTTTTGCTCAGAATCCAAAACTTCCAAAATTGCCGACGCTGGGTCTCCCCTAAAGCTTGAGCTCATTTTATCAACCTCATCCAACAAAACAAGGGGATTTTTAGATTTGGCCTGAATCATTCCGTTTATAATCCTTCCAGGCATCGCCCCAACATATGTCTTGCGGTGGCCCCGGATGTCGGATTCGTCATTAACTCCTCCCAAAGATATGCTGACAAATTTTCTTCCAATCGCATTTGCAATCGAGCGCGCAATCGAAGTCTTTCCAACCCCCGGCGGCCCAACCAAACAAAGAATCTGGCCCTTAATTTGGGGGTTAAACGTCCGAACAGCCAAATTTTCCAAAATCCGCTCTTTAACCTTTTTAAGCCCATAGTGGCATTCGTCAAGCTTTTTGCTGGTTAAATTCAGGTCGATTTTTTCCTTTGTTCTCTTGCCCCACGGCAAACTCAAAACAGTGTCTAGATAATTGGAAATAACATAGGCCTCATGGGAAGATTCTGGCATCTTTGAAAATTTTTTGACCTCCGCCAAAAGCCTACCCCTATACTCATCCGAAATATCTTTAATTTTCGATATTTTTTTATTATATTCCGCAGCATCTTGACTGAAATCTTCTTCAGAATCGCCCAATTCTTCTTTAATAACCTTGGCCTGTTCCCTCAAAAAATAGTGTCTTTGGTTTTTATCTATGTTTTCCTCAACTTTTTCAATTATCTTGCGCTCTATTGAGGCAATCTCTGCTTCTTTAGTTAAAGCCTCTAAAATTAAATTGAGCTTTTTTAATAAATTAGACTCTTCAAGCATTTTTTGTTTGAGTTCATATTTAAATGGTATAATTTCGACAAGGATTGTGAATAAACTGAAAGCGTCTTCTTCATTATCAATCAACATCAAAATATCCCTATTAACACTTTTAATCGAAACCCTATATTGAATAAACTTTTTCTTTATCGCCCGTATCACCGCATTAATTTCATCCATCTTTCTCGCATTAAGCCGCTCTGAAATCCGCCGAACAGTCGCAGAAAACATGGTTTCATCTGAATAAAATTCACTGATTCTGGCCTTATATTTTCCAATAGCCGTTAATTTATATTCACTATCAGAATATTTTTGAAATTGTTTTATCTCACAAACAGTCCCAACATCATACAAGTCTTCCTCCGCGGGCTCCAAAACATCAACAAATTTTTGAGCAACAATAAAAACTTTTTTTGACCCTTGGATCGCGGCCTTAATTGCCAAAACGGATTTTTGCCTCAAAACATCAACAATAACCACCCCTTTTGGAAAAGCAACAATTCCTCTCGTTGGAATCAGCGGGATCAAAGAGTCTTTACTTAAATCCTTCATCTCATCAAACACCCCTTTTTTTCAAAACATAAACTAAAAAAATATTTACTTTACATAACATTTGTGTAATAATATAATTATAACAAAAATCATCATAATTTACAACACCGCAACTTAAAAACAACAAACAAAATTTTATGGGTTATCGCAATTTATTTTTAATAACGGTTAATGCATCAAAAAGAAAAATAAAATATGACGATTATATGTCTCTGGCAAAATTAAAAAAACTCAAATTTTGCGGTTTAATTGGGTTATATTTGTCCCAAGTGAAATCTCTTGCTTAAAAAATTAAACCCTTTTCTTAAAAACCCAAAAATTTAAAACATCCTTGAATTCATTCTAAAAAACAATGCAAAAATCAATGTCCCGCCGCCGAGCTCCTGGCTAACTGTAATATTAAATCTTTATCAAACCCTCCAGCTCTTTTAAAACAATCCTCAACAAGTGGTAGGTAAATGCCTGCAACAAAGGCCTGTTTAAAACTTCCAAACCTTTTTGTCTTGGCTTACTTACTCACGCTTTGAAAGATCCCCCAGCATTTTTAAATTAGGTTTAGCTTCAAAGTTTATGGTTTGCTTAGCGGCGTTTAGGTCAATTTCATCCTTGTTTTTTTAGAATGTTTTCCAGGACAGCTTGAAAAAGACGATTTTTTTCAAACAAATTCTGATATTTCAAGCTAAAAGAATTAATGGAACAAAAATAACCCAAACCTTTTAACAACTAAGTTGTAATATCACATAATTGGCAATAACCACAACTCAAAAATTCAAAATCCAGAGTCAGCAGGTTAATTTTTTAAAAAATTAACACAGTGTTAACAAAATTTTTACAAATTCTATACAAACATACGCAAATTTTGTGCTATAATAAGATATGCACAATTCAAATTTAGCCAGAAGGAGTTTAAATCATGATTAGAAAATCTAAATTTGTGACATCAATATGCGCAATAATTATTTCAACGTTTGCTGTTATTCCAGCTCAGGCGGTTTCCCCGCCAAAAAACAAAAAAATCGAGCCTTGTCAGTATGCTAAAACACAAACTTTTCGGGTCCAAAACCCACACTATAGATCCGAAATAGACAAAGCCAAACAGCGCATTAACAATGTGTTCTATCGAATTAATCAAACCGAACAAAAAACAAAAAACGCCCAATTTGAAGCTGAAAATGAACTAAAAAACATAAAAAGCAATTTTTCAAATTTAAATAGTATATTTGGCGAAGATGAATCAAAATTTGCGAATCTTTGCAAAGAAGAATTCGATCAAGAAATATTTTCATGTCAAAACACCATAGACCAAATCCAAAATGACCTTGATCGCTTAAACATCCGCCTAAGCAAAACATCAAACACTAGAATAAATTCAAAACTGCTTGACAAATTAATGACAAAAATCGAAAACCTTCACGCCGACAGCAAATCAAAAAAGCTTCGTTTAACTCAATTCAACAATCGCCTGCTTCAATTTAAATATCGAACAGACTTTTGCGAAAACGAAATACAAAACATTTCAAAAAAATCCAGACATACACAATATGACGCAAACAACAAAAATATACTCAGCGACATATCTTTCGAATTTAACGCATATTTAAATGATATTAATAATAATATAAATCAGTTGAGCGAACGCCTTGACCTCATTTCAGAAGCAATTAAACAAAACGAACACAAAAAAAAGGTTGCTTTAACGATTAGGTCCGCAACATCTAAAAACGCCATGACCAAGAAAAATGAAATTAAAAAACTCGCTGATGAAGCCAGGCAAAACGAATGGCCTCGCAGTTGGATCCATCTAAATAAAAACCCACGAAACGTTAAACCATATATATTAAACCTAATTTCATACTATCAAAAAACAACATATATTCCAAAAAAACGCCTATTTATCGGAAAATATCAAAAAGAATTACCTAAGTTCTTCTTTAACCAAAAACAATCTGTCCTTTGTGAGCCATTTTATCGAGTCTTAAGCCGAGACGTTATATCAGAAAAATCTGAAGACCAAAACGACACGTTTTGAATTTTTATGCTGAACAAAAGATGTAATTAAAATTTCTTAATTACATCTTTATTTTTTTGAAAAAATATTGCATATTCATATATAAACGCAACCCATTCAAATAAATATGAATCAACACACAAAAGGACTAGAATAACCCCTAAATCTAGTCCTTCTTAACAATCAGTTTTTTTCTTCTTGCCAAATTCAAATCCAACTTTTCTTCTGAATCGATGACTTCAGCCGTTATCTTAACCGACTCAACATTTGCAGACGGCAACTCAAACATAAGGCTAGACAAATTGTCTTCCAAAATTCCGCGAAGACCTCTGGCTCCCGTTTTTCTTTCAAGCGCCTTTTTTGCAATCGCATGAAGCGCATCATCAGTAAACTCAAGCCTGGTCCCGTCATATGAAAACAACTTTTGATACTGTTTAACCAAAGCATTTTTCGGCTCTGTCAATATCCGAACCAGCGCATCCTCATCAAGGCCATCAAGCGCCGTTATTATCGGAATTCTTCCAACAAGCTCAGGGATGATCCCGAATTTAACGAGGTCATGAGGCTCAACACTTTTTAGGGTTTTGGCAAGAATTTCGTCTTCTTTAGATTTGATGTCTGATTCAAATCCAATCGCAGAATCTCCCATGCGCTTCCCGACTATTTTGTCAAGCCCTTCAAACGCCCCTCCGCATATAAACAAAATGTTTTTGGTGTCTATTTGTATAAACTCTTGGTTGGGGTGCTTCCGGCCTCCCTGCGGCGGAACATTGGAAACCGTCCCTTCCAAAATTTTAAGCAAGGCCTGCTGAACCCCTTCTCCGCTAACGTCCCGCGTTATCGAGGCATTTTCAGACTTTCTCGTTATTTTATCTATTTCATCTATATATATTATCCCACGCTGCGCGAGCTCAACATCAAAATCGGCCGCCTGAATCAGCCTCAAAATGACATTTTCAACATCTTCTCCAACATATCCCGCCTCTGTCAGCGTTGTTGCGTCAGCAATTGCAAACGGAACTTCCAAAACCCTGGCCAAAGTTTGAGCAAGCAAAGTCTTTCCAACCCCCGTTGGCCCCAAAAGCAAAACATTGCTCTTTTGAAGCTCAACATCATCAGCATCTTTATCCGGCGCAGAAATCCTTTTATAATGGTTATATACCGCAACCGACAGGACAATTTTAGCTTCATCCTGGCCAATAATATACTGATCCAGGGTTTTTTTGATCTCTTTTGGCTTTAAAAATATATTTTCACCCTTTTTAGATTTTTTGCTGTCTATATTCGCCTTCATGCTGGGAGGCTTAGGAAACAAACCATCCTCAGCCAACATCCCATAACAAAGCGCAACGCACTCGTTGCAAATATAAGCTCCATTGCCATATAAAAGCCTTGCAACCTTATGTTCGGGTTTGCCACAAAAACTACAACGGAGCAAGCCCTTTGACTCTGTTGCCATAACTAACCCCCCTTTTTTCCTGTTTACCTGCTTTTTATGACCTTGTCTATAAGCCCATAGGCCTTAGCCTCATCGGCCGACATGAAATTGTCTCTCTCAGTGTCTTCGGAAACTTTTTCAATCGACTGACCAGTTGCCTCTGAAAGCATTTTATTGAGGCGCGCTTTAACCCCAACAATCCAATCTGCGTGTATTTTTATGTCGGTTGCTTGGCCTTTAAACTGGCCGAGCGGTTGATGGATCATTATGGTGCTGTTTGACAGGGCGATCCTCTTGCCTTTTGCCCCTGCGCTGAGCAAAAAAGCCCCCATAGACGCAGCCATTCCAACGCAAATTGTTGAAACATCACACTTTATATACTGCATAGTATCGTAAATAGCAAACCCCGACGTCACAGACCCTCCAGGGCTGTTTATATATAGCTGGATGTCCTTTTCAGGATCCTGCGCCTCCAAAAACAAAAGCTGCGAAACAACCAGGCTAGCCGTGTTGTCGTTGACCTCTTCCGAGAGCATAACAATCCTGTCGTTTAAAAGTCTGGAAAATATATCATACGCACGCTCTCCACGCCCAGTTGTCTCAATGACGGTTGGTACAAGTGCCATAATAAAAACCTCCTAAAATCTATTCTTCCATCAAAATAAGAAAATTATTCCAAGAACAAACATTATATATAAATTTTTTAACTTTCAACAACTTTTTCCGTTATTTTCGCATTATTTTTAACAAAATCCATTGCTTTTCGAACTAAAATATCAGATTTTAAATTATCTTCTGGCAAAACATTCTTAATTTTTTCAACTGACATATTATATTTTTTAGCAAGTTTTTCAAACTCTTTTTGAATATCTTCATCACTGGCTTTAAGGCCTTCAAGCTTTGCAATTTCCTCAAGCGCCAACCGAGTTTTAACCTGCTCCCTCGCCTGATCCTTAAACTGATCACGAACTTTTTGCTCGCTGGTTCCCGTATATTCAAAATACATGTCAAGCGTTATCCCCTGCATGGAAATTCTTTGCTCAAAATCGCGCATCAGCTCATCAATCCGCCTCTCAAACATAACTCCGGGAATATATGCCTCCATGTTTTTAATGAGAGCCGACGTTATCTCCCTTTCAACAGACATCTCAGCCGCTTTTTCATATTCTTCCTTTATCTTGCTTTTGAGATCTTCTTTAAGCTCAGCCAAAGTGTCATATTCGCTGACATCTTTTGCAAATTCGTCGTCCTCTTCTGGAAGCTGCGCCTCCCTGATCTCGTTTAGTTTACATTTAAAAACAGCCGCCTTAGCCTTTAGGTTTTCAGCGTGATAGTCTTCTGGAAAAGTCACATTAACTTCAAATTCATCTCCAACGCTGTGGCCAATAACCTGATCTTCAAAGCCAGGAACAAATTGACCGGAGCCTAATTTTAAAGAGTGGTCTTTTGCTTGGCCGCCCTCAAAAGCAACCCCATCGACAAAGCCATCAAAATCTAAAGAGACAGTGTCCCCTGATTTGGCAGCGCGCCCCTCAACCGAAACCATCCTGGCGCACCTTTCGCGCAAAGCTTGAAGCCTTGAATCAACCGCCGAATCATCAACAACCTTCATCGATTTTTCAATTTCTATTCCTTTATAATCAGAAATTTTGACCTCAGGCTTTAAAATGCAAACCGCCCTAAAAGTTAAGCCTTTTTCAACCCCTGCTTGGATCGTCCTCCAAAGCTTTGGGATATAGCATTTCAATGGCATCATCAAAAAAAATCTCAGCGCCATATCTTTTTTCTATAACCTTTCTTGGCGCCTTGCCAACCCTGAAGCCAGGAACACTGATTTTTCTAACTTTTTTTCTATACACCTTATCGCAAGCCGAATCAAATGTTTTGGCATCAACAAAAACTTCTATCTGATTTTTATTGCGTTCTAAATTTTCGTTTTTAATCAAGCTCATTGCGCTTCCTCCATGATCTATTTTATCCAGGATTTTATTATAACATATATCCTAAAAAATTTCAACTAAATTTCAATTAAAAAATTTCCAAAAAATGAAAATATGCCACACTGACGGCGAAATTTTGAGAAAATAAAAATTAAAAATATATACATCAAAAAATTTTTAGCAGGTTAAATTTTAGATAGTCACTGGAAATTAACTTATAATATATCCCATCAACCACGCCCTCCACAGCATATTTACAAGACCTCCCGTGTAAATGGCCATAGTATACACGCTTGATTTTGTATTGGCGCAAAACGTTGAGTATTTCAACAGTTTCACTCCCTCTAAAAATAGGCGGATAGTGTAAAAAAACAATTGGTTCTCCTTTAGCGCTGTCAAGCGAAAGCTTAAGCCGCCCAGCCTCTCTTTTTAAAATTTTGCTGTCTGCGGCTTGTCCGGGCTCATTAACCCAGCCTCTTGTCCCGCAAATCGAATATTTTCCATATTCATAGGAATTATTCGACAAAAAGTTCAAACTTTTAAAGCCGTTTTCTCTAAAAAATTTATCAATTTTGTTCTTTGTGCTAAAATAATAGTCATGATTTCCCTTGAGAAGTATTTTTTTGCCGGGCAGTTTGTCCAAAAATTCAAAGTCCGGCCGGGCCTCTTCAAGGTCCATCCCCCACGATATGTCTCCCGGAATAACAACAGTGTCGCAATCGTCAACCTTTGATATCCAATTTTTTTTGATTTTTTGAACATAATCTTCCCATCCGCCAAAAATGTCCATCGGCTTATCCGTTCCAAACGAAAGATGCAAATCAGCAATAACATATAAACTCATTAATTCTTTTATTCCCCCACCTTAGTCGAATTTTTTTAATATATATTCAAACATATCACTTTTAGATATTGTTTTATCAAACCTAATTTTTAAATTTTTCAATTGCAAAATAGGGCTTGGAATTTTAGTTTTTGTCACTTTAGATAACTTTTCTATGGTATTAAAAATATCTTCATCTTCATTCATGTTTTTATCAACCGATTCAAGAACGGTTTTAGAAAATTTATATGGGCTTGCCGTGGAAACTATAATAGTTTTGGTTTTATCGCCAGTCTTTGATAAATATTGATTATATACATTAAAAGCAACTGCAGTGTGTGGATCACACAAATATTCATATTTTTCTAACACATTCTTAATGGATTTTTTCGTCTGATCATCATCACAAAATCCCCCATAAAATTCATTTTTAAGCTTTATTTTAACCTCCTGAGATATTTCAAACACTCCATCAGTTGATAATTTGTGATATAAATCATTTATTTTAAAGTCATCTTCATCATATAAATCAAAAAGCAACCTCTCCAAATTGCTGGAAATCAAAATATCCATCGAAGGCGAGGTTGTTGAATAAAACTTCCTGTTTATATTATATATCCCTGTGTGTATAAAATCTGTTAAAATGTTGTTTTTATTAGAGGCACATATAAAATTTTTAACTGGAAGTCCCATTCTTTTTGCGTAGTAAGCCGCCAATAAATTCCCAAAATTTCCCGTCGGAACAGCAATATTGACCGGTTCTCCAAGGTTTATCCAACCATTTTTTAACATGTCACAATAGGCAGAAAAATAATAGACAATTTGAGGAACAAGCCGCCCCCAGTTTATGGAATTCGCGCTTGAAAGCAAATATCCACTCTTTTTCAAAGCTTCAACACATTTTGCGCTGTTAAATATCTTCTTCACGCCACTTTGCGCATCGTCAAAATTTCCAGAAATTGCGCAAACATCAACATTTTTTCCAACCTGCGTCGTCATCTGAAGCTTTTGAATTTTCGAAACGCCGTTTTCAGGATAAAAAACCAAAACGCTCGTTCCTTCAACGTCCCTGAAGCCCTCAAGAGCGGCCTTACCAGTGTCGCCAGAGGTTGCAACTAAAACAGCAATATGTTTCTCAATGCCGCACTTTTCAAGAGATTTTTTCAGCAAATGCGCAAGCAACTGCAAAGCCATGTCTTTAAAAGCGCAGGTTGGCCCATGCCAAAGCTCCAAAACAAAAACCGAGTCGGACAGGGGTTTTAAGCTAGCTATGTCAAAAGATGAAAATTTTTCAGGAGAATAGGCCTTTTTTGCGCAATCAAACAGCTCATCATCCGTAAAATCAGTCAAAAATTTTTTCAAAATGAAAACAGACCTTTGAACATAATCCATTTTGGTCAAAATAACCAAATCCTCGCGAGAAACATGCAAAAATTTGTCAGGAACAAACAAACCTCCATCCTCAGCTATCCCGCTCACAACAACGCTTGAAAAGTCAAGCTTTAAATTTTTGTTTCTAGTGCTTTTATATAACATGACGCCATTCCTTTCAACTCAAATAAATGTTTTTTCAAAAAATCTGCGCGCATTTTCAAACATTATTTTTCCCGCAATCGCATCTCCAAAATTTTCACAAATCGCCCGATTAATGTCCAAAACAGAGGTTATGTCTTTAATGTCATCCGGCATATCCGCGCCGTCAAAATCGCTCCCAATCGCCAAAATATCCTCACATCCCAACTTCAAAAAATGGTCTATGTGTCGAACTAAGGCGCCAATTCCGTCTTTGAAATCCTTTCCCAAAAACAATTTATAAAAATTCAGGCCTATTATTCCTTTGCGATTTTTTATTTCATTAATCTGGTCATCCTTCAGATTTCGAACGTTCCCACACACCTTGCGCGCATTAGAATGGGTTGCTATGAAGGGCTTTTTCGCAACTCTCGCAACATCCCAAAAAGATTCTTCATTTAAATGAGAAACATCAACAACAATATTTCGATTTTCAAGCTCCAAAACAACCTGTTTCCCAAAAGGCTTCAGGCCCCCAAAATCCAAAGCTCCAGACGCTATGTCATTCTCGTAGTTCCAGGTAAGCGTCAAAATTTTTATATTCTTCTTTCTTAATTCGTCAATTTTATGTATATCCTTTCCGATCAAAAGCCCGCCCTCAACCATCAAAACAGCGCAAAAATCCAAATCAAAATTTCCGCTATATAAAGGAAGAGAAAATTTTTGAAAATATTCATATTGCTTCAAAAATAATTTATACGCTCGCTCAGGCCGAATTTTGTCGTCAGTCCAAAAGGCAAAAGTTTGAACCCATCTCTCAAACGTCGATTTTCCCCGCTCAAGGTCTATGTGAAAATTATTTTTCAAAATGCTCTTCTTGCCAATTATGCTCTTAAAACAGCACCTGGAAACTGTGTCACAATGCAAATCGAAAAAGTTCATATTCATCACCCACACTAAACGCATTTTCTATATGCCTGACCTCAAAATCGCCAGAAGCTTTCCCAACAACCTCAACGACATCAAACCTCGGCTGATATTTGCAAGGATGCTTCTTCATGAAACTAATCGCCGTCTTGATGATTTTCCTTTGCTTAGACGCATTAACCGCCTCTTTTGGTAAATATCCACAATTTTGGCTCCTGAATTTAACCTCAATAAAGCATATATAACAATTTTTGACCGCGATCAAGTCGATTTCTCCATACTCGCTTTTGTAATTTTTCGCTATAATATTATATTTATGGTTTTTTAGAAACTCATATGATATTTTTTCTCCTAGTTGGCCATTTGTTGATTGAACTGTTGAAATTTTGTCTCGAATCTTTTTCAAAAAACTCATTCTGTGTATTGGAGTTGGGCCATATTTCAGTATATTCGCATAGTGCTCTTTGGTTCCATAGCCTTTATGCTTTCCAAATCCATAGTTCGGATATTTCTTGTCATAGTCGATCATGATCCTGTCCCTCGTGACTTTAGCAAGTATTGAGGCTGCTGCAATTGAAGCGCTTTGGGAATCACCCTTAACAACACATTTCGCATTTATTTTTAAATCCGGCATCCTGTTTCCATCAATCAAAGTTAGATCCGGCTGAATTTTAAGATTTTGAACCGCAAGCTTCATGGCCAAAAATGTCGCCTGCAAAATGTTTTGCTTTTCGATATACTCAACGTCAACAATTCCAATCCCATAATATCGCGAACTTTCGATAACCCGATCAAACAAAATTCCACGCTTTTTTTCGCTAATCTTTTTGCTGTCATTGACCTCGGGAATCAAATCTTGGGCATTTTCCTTCAAAACAACCGCAGCAGCAACGACAGGCCCAGCCAGCGGCCCTCTTCCAGCCTCATCCACGCCACACAAAACCCGAGCATTAAAATTTCTATCAAATTCAAATAAATTCATAAATTATGATCTCCCAGTAATTTTTTCGACTCTCACGGGATTTCCAACGTAATCCTGCCAAGCCTGCCGGATCTATATTCCTCCAGAAGACTCAGCGCAGCCCGATTTAAATCAATCTCCCCCTTTTTAAGAAGCATCCCTCTCAAGCGCCCAAACGCCTCCAACTTTTCAATAGGCCGAGGAAATTCGGAAAAATCAACGCCAAACCTGGATTTAACTTGCTTTGAATGATTTGCGCTCAAAAATTCAATCAAATTCATTGCAACATACTCAACGTCATATATTGTGTCTTTAATAGCTCCTGTATACGCCAAGTTCAGCCCAACTTCGGGGTTTTCAAATTTGCTTGGCAAAGTCCCCGGAGTGTCTAGAAGGTCAAGTCCGCTGTCTAGATGAATCCATTGAGCGGTCCTGGTGACGCCTGGCCTGTTTTCAACTCGAGCCTTGCTTTTTTTCGCCAAAGAATTAATCAAAGTCGACTTCCCAACATTGGGTATTCCAACAATCATAGCCCGCATCAATCGCCCCAAAGCCCGTTTTTTCGAAAAATTTGACAAAACTTCTTTCAAAACATCGATTACATTTTTCACACTTTTAGCATTTTTGCAATCAACAGCCAAAGCTCTGACGCGTTCTGTGTTTTCTATATGCCTAATCCAAGCCTCACCAAAGCGGCAATCAGCAAGATCTCCCTTGCTCATAACAACAACTCTAGCCTTATTACCAGAAGTAATATCTTTAAAAAACGGATTCCGACTGCTGCAAGGAATTCTTGCGTCTATTAATTCAACTATCAAATCAACCCGAGATATGTTCTCTTTAAGCAATCTTTGCGACAGCCTCATATGCCCCGGAAACCAATTTATGTTGGCCTTTTGAAGTTGATTCCCTCTGCCTGAATTGTCCACCATAAACCACTTCCTTTATCAGCCGCAGCATAATATAAAATAATCATTTGATATATTTAGCGCTTATTCTAAAATAATATCAACATGTCTAAAATTAAAGCGCATGCCCACCCGACACTTTTATCACTTGACCGGTCAACATTTTAGCTTGTTCGCTTGCCAAAAACAAAATAGTCTGGGCAATGTCTTGCGGTTGGATCAATTTTTTCATCGGAATCATCGAAACAACCGTCTTTTCAAAGTCAGCATCAATCCATCCCGTCTGAGTCGGCCCTGGCGCAACGCAGTTAACCGTTATTCCATATTTTCCAACCTCCAACGCAACGCTGCGAGTTAGCGCTTCCAAAGTCGCCTTGCTTGCTCCATAGGTTATTTGACCCGCAAAAACTTGCGACGCATCCGTCGACAAATTGATAATTCTTCCATATTCGCCACGATTATTGACAAATTCCCTCATCATCAAAAGGCTTCCTCGAACATTAACCGCAAATGTTGAATCAATAATACCTTTGGTAATTTTTTCAATTGTGTCACATCCGTTTTCATCACAAACCGCAGCATTATTAACCAAAATATCCACTTTGCCATATTTGTCAATAATTTTCGAATATATCCTTTTTACTTCACTCTCATCAGAAATATCACTTTCAAAAACAACATAATCAGCATCAACTTCCTTTAACTTTGCTTCAACAACGCTCGCATCCCCAGCATTTGCAGCGTGATACCTGTCTGGCCCATTGCTGGCTGTCTTGTTTTTATCAAATGCTTCTGAAATTTTCTTATACACTAGCGCCACTTTTGCCCCCTGGCGAGCAAACTCAACCGCGGTCGCAGCTCCAATTCCTTGGGGGTTATTCGCCCCTGTGACTATTGCAACTTTTCCTTCCAAGCCATAGTCAATCATACACTCCATCTCCTCTTTTTTAAATATTACTATTTGTAAAAAATATAACCAAGCGATTTATATTACCCCGTGTAATAATATTTCGCAACATATTCCTCAAGCGTCAAATCATTTTCATAAATCAACCTCGCTGCCTCTTTTCCAACATATCTGATATGCCACGGTTCATAGTCATAGCCTGTAATATTTTCTTTGCCTTTAGGATATCTTAGTATAAATCCAAAATTACTGAGATGTCTATGTATTTTAAGGTAAATGTCTTCATGAGCAAACGCTTCCTCATTTTCAAGGCACTTTTTACCATCAACAACCAAAGTCAAATCTATGCTCAAGCCTGTGTGGTGTTCGCTGGTTTTTATTGGCGCAACATACTTTTTAACATATTCAAGCCCGTATTTTATAGTGTATTCATCAATGATCTCTTGCTGCTGCGAAATGCTTCTATATGCAGAGCTTATTTCAACAAAAATCCCCCTGCCTCTCAAATCCTCCTTCAATTCACAGTATGCGTTATACGTCGCTTCTTCAACCTCAACATCATTTCCTAAAACATCTTTAGCTTCAATCAACTTTAAATCTTCATAATAAGAATTTTCTATTAAATTCGATTTATTAACAATTATTAAATAATTCATGAATCTCTCTTCCAAACCAAAACGCATTTTTAAAAAATACAAATAGTAATTTCAGAGCTTATAAAATCCCTATTTTGACCTCAATCCAAAAGCAATCAACCTCCCGTCTATGTCCTCAACAACAAATTCATCATTTCCATAGTCAGTTCGACCCAATGGCGAAACAATCCTAACGCCCGCCTGCTCAAACTTTTTCTCCAATTCAGCTTGATCGCTAGTGTAAATATAGGCGTCATATCCATATCCGCACAATTCACGGTTAACCACCGAGGCCGCATTTTGCGATTTTATTAAAATAATCTCAACTTTATCCCTATACATACACACATGAGGCTGCTGACAGTGCATATGCCTAACAATTCGAAATCCAAGTTTCACTTCATAAAATTTCGCCGTTTTTTCGACATCCTCACACGGAAAAACACAGCTCATTCCAATCAAACCCATATTATTCCCTCAATCCTCACAAACACATAACTCAATGTTTTAATAAAGCCTAAAATACTAACAGTTATATTTTTTAATTGTCTAAAACATCCATAATCAAAGGAAGAATCTGCTTTTTTCTTGAAACAACCCCCTCCAAAACATAGCCTTGATGAAGCTCGGTTAAGCCATACGCCGCCTTTAAAATATTTTCAGAGGATTTCGAATATATTAGATATGAATTGTGAGTGAAAAAATCGGTCACAAATAATGAACACACACTAAAATTATGCCTCTTGACTTCCTTTTCCATCTCATACACTAATTCGTCAATGCGCGGAACATAATCTTCAAAATTAGTGGTGAATATTTGTGATATGGAGATTTTTTTGCCATTAACCTCATATTCCTTACAATCTTTGAAAATTATATCATCAGCTGACAAACCTTCGATCGAAACGCCCGAAGACAAAAGCTCCATTCCATATTCACCAACATCAATCCCGGCCAATTTTGCTAAAACGCCCGCCGCATCAACGTCAAATGGGGTCGTTGTTGGACTTTTTAAACACAAAGTGTCCGATAATATCCCAGACAACATCAAGCCCGCTATGTCGCGAGGAATTTCAACATCATTTTCATTATATATTTGATAAATAACCGTGTTTGTTGAGCCAACCGCCATAGCCCTGACGTTGATGGGAACAGACGTCACTATATCTCCAAGATTGTGGTGGTCAACGATGCCGACAATATCAGCCTCATCCAAGCCATCAATCGACTGAGAAGTGGTGTTGTGGTCAACCAGTATAACCTTTTTGCGGTTAACCTTGTTTAAATCCATAGTCCTAAGCATTCCCACACACACTCCGTCCGAATCCAAGACAGCATAGTTAGTGTGTTTCATTTTCACAACCAAATCCCGAGCATCAGAAAGATAGTCGTTGACACTCAGCGTCACGGCCTTTTCTTTTCGTCGAATGGATTTTATAGGATCAGAAAGGCATAAAACGCGAACAACCTCAAAAGACGATTTGGAAGAAGAAATGACATTAACCCCTTTGTCCTGCGCCAATTTCAAATGCTGCGCACTAAGCTTTCCGGAATTAATCAAAACTATCATCTTTATTCCAATTTGCAGAGCATATTCAACAATAGGCTTTCTATTTCCAACTATCAGTATTGAATCTGAATCAAGCGAAACATTTTCAACAAAAGCCGCGTCATCAAAAGCCGCAGTGTGCGCGTGGCCGTCTATTATCTCATCCACCCTGTTAAGGCTTTTTGCATCTAAAACCTTTAGCAAATTGTCAAATAAAGTGCTAACATGCATGGATTCATTATAGATCATATCCGCCGCTATCTCTTTTAGCGAAACATAGCCCTTAAATTTTTGACAGTCATCAACTATTGGCAACCCTGTTATGGAATTTAAGCTCATAAAGTTAAAAGCATCAATAATTGGAGCATTTTCATTGATAATATAGTCTCGATTAAACTCAACATCTCTTATCTGCGCCTTAACATCATTTAAATATTTTGGCGCCTCAACTCCAAATTTGCTAAGAGCATAAAGCGTCTCAGCATTGAGCTCCCCCAAAACCCTGGCCTGCGCATCAACCCCCTGCTTTTGCTTTAAATAGGCCAAACTAATTGCTGCGGTCACAGAATCAGTGTCTGGGTTTTTATGTCCAAAAATATAAACTCTATTCATATTAACCTTTCTAAAAACAAAAATTTATATATATCGTCTTTTATTTTTAATAAATTTAAAATTCATCCACAATCATCTCATCCCCAAAGCAAACCCTAGCTTCATAGGCATTGGGATTCCCCGACAATTTATACTGAAAGTCCAGCGGCAATATTCCAATCGCAAGCCCTCCGCTTTTGGCAATCAGTCTCTTAAGTCTGGCCATTAACCAAAATACAACTGAATCTTTGGCCGATATTCTTTGACAGGTACGCGGGTTAAGCCTATAATCCAAAAGCCCACACACTTCTAAAATCATAAACTCAACTCAAAAATAGGCGAATAATTCCAAAAAAGATCACAAGGTTCCAAAACTTTCAAAAGGGAGAACTCTCAAAATCGCTCGTCCGACGATGTTTTTAACGCTAACACACCCAACATCCCTGCTGTCAGAAGAATGCATCCTGTTGTCTCCCATAACAAAAACACACCCCTCAGGCACTTTCAGCGGATATGAATTGTGAGTTTTCTTTGTTGTCTTGTCATGAACATAGCTCTCCTCGCGCTTTTGGCCATCAACATAAACATCTCCACCTTTAGTTATGTTCAACATCTGGCCCTCAGTCGCAATTATTCGCTTTATTATCGGAACATTGAAATTGTCTGGCAAATTTAAAACAACAATATCCCCAACCGCTGGCGTATACAAAAAATTACTTATCACCAAGCGATCTTTGTCCTTTAGAGTATACATCATGGACTCGCCTTCAACTCCGACAGTTCTAAACAAAAATGTTATAACCATGACAACAATAACCATCGCAGCAACAAGCATTTCAAAAATATCAAAAATTCCCTCCAAAATCCTGCTGCGCATATCCATATTTTTTTCACACTCAGCGCCATTAGCACCAGACGCTTTTTCATTCTCTCCGCCCATTTTCAAGCACCAACTTTCTGTAATAAACATGCAAAATAAGACAAATTTAAATCAAAAATATAAAACTCCAAAGGATCAAAAAAATCACATTTTCTGCTTAACTCTTGCCGCCTTTCCAACTCTGTCGCGCAAATAATATAACTTAGCGCGCCGAACTTTACCCCTTCTAACGATGTGAACACCAGCAACGTGAGGCGAATGGATTGGAAAAATTCTCTCAACGCCAACTCCATACGCAACTCTTCGAACTGTGAATGTTTCGGAAATTCCGCCATGTTTTCTGGCTATAACAGTTCCTTCAAAAACCTGGATTCTTTCCTTGTCGCCTTCCTTGATCAAAACATCAACCCTAACAACGTCACCAATATTCACAACTGGCAACTCTTTTTTCATACTGGACTGATTAATTATACTAATAGCATCCATAAATAACACATCCCTCTAAAATTTTATAGATATTCTTAAGCCCGCGGCCCAGAGGAACACCCAATATTAATGTATATACACCACACATCAACTCTCGTCAACGCAAAAAGCAAAGACGGATAACGCATATATTTTGATTATATCACACCAAAACTCAAAATGCAAGCAAATTTTTCATAAATTATAAATTTGTAGGGGTTCTTATGAGTTTTAATACATATTGTCAAAATCCTCAAAATTTGACAAAGAGGAGGTGACTAAAATGAGCAAAAACAAAAATAATGCGCTTGACGCCAACGAGTTGGAAGCGGTCGCTGGTGGAAATGAATACCTCGAAGAATTGGGTAAAAGTGATAAATTTGACCTGGAGTGGATCCTGAGCAAGTCGTGGGATTATGAGCTTGTAGAGTTGATGAAAGAAACATACGGTAAAGATAAGGGTTCTAGCCTAATTAATAAATATAAAACTCCAGAAGCAATGTTTAACGCTTAAGGTAATTTTTTTAACTTTAATCATAAAAAATATTTATGTTAATTTTTTCAACTTTTTTCAAATTTTCTATTGACATTTTTATCCAAATGTGATATCATAAATTTATGGGGGTTTTTGTTAATTTTGGTGTATGTTGTCAAAATCCTCAAGATTTGACGAAGAGGAGGTGACTAAAATGAGCAAGGACAAAAATAATGCGCTAGGCGACAACGAATTGGAAGCAGTCTCTGGAGGAGTTAATGAAGCAAATGCTTACTATAATGATTTAAAGAACATTCAAGGCTTTGATGATAAATTTACAGAGAGCAAAGCGTGGGATTGTGATCTTTTACTAGTGATGCAAAAAAAATATAGTGATGATGAGATCGCTGACCTAATGAAGGCTTATAGCAATCCGGCTGAAATGTTTAGATAACAAAACGGATTTTTCTTTAATTGCAAAATCTTCATAAAAAACTACATATTCAAAAAGTGCTTTAAGCAATTTTTACATGCTTAGGGTGCTTTATTTTTCACTCTGCAAAATATATCCAACCCAAATTTATTTGACTATGTCCAAAAAATCACATTAAAATTCAATATTTATTAACCCCTTGGAAAGCATTTTCTGCAAAGCTAACATAACACACATCTTTCCGCTGTTATATGTCAGTCCCCCTTGCAAATAGACATTATACGGTTCTTTCAAGGGCGCGTCCGCAGAAATTTCAATTGAAGAGCCGCTTGTGAATGCTCCAGAGGCCATAATAACTTTTTCTTGATATCCCGGCATATTCCAGGCCTGCGGAACAACAAAAGAATCAACCACAGACCCGCTTTGAATTCCTTCACAAAAAGCAGTCAAGGCTTTTTCAGATCCAAGCTGCAAAACGCTGACGATATCACCAATATCTTCGCCGCTTTTAGGAAAAACTCTGTATCCCAAACGCTCAAACAAACGCCGCGAAAATGCTGAAACTTTGAGGGCGCTTGCAACAACAGATGGCGCAAAAAACAACCCCATATACATGTTCCTGTTTTGACCCAAGCTGCAGCCAACCTCTTTTCCAATTCCCGGGGCTGTCAGGCCATTGGCGCAAAATTCAACCAATTCTTTTCTCCCAACAACATAACCCCCAGTCACAGCAATTCCTCCACCGGGATTTTTGATCAAAGAACCAACCGCCAGGTCTGCTCCAACATCGGTTGGCTCTTTTTCACACACAAATTCGCCATAGCAATTATCCACAAAAACCACCGTATTTTTGCTGGAATTATGTATAATATCACTAATTTCTGATATCTCGTCAATTGCTAATGCAGGGCGCAAAGAATAGCCCCTAGACCTTTGAATATAGGCAAGCTTGACTCTCGACCAATCAAAATTTTTTATGGATTCGACGTCAACCCGGCCGCTTTTAAGCAGGGAAATTTCATCATATCTCACCCCATAGTCAAGAAAACAGCCGGAAATTTTAGGTCCATGAACTCCTATAACCCTGCAAATCGTGTCATATGGCTTGCCCGCAACTGAAACCAACAAATCTCCCGGCCTCAAAATACCAAACAGTGAAGCAGACAAGGCGTGTGTTCCGGAGACAAAATTGTGACGCACTAAAGCGTCATCCGCCCCAAAAACCTTCGAATAGACCCGCTCCAAAACATCCCGCCCCAGATCATTATATCCATATCCAGTTGTTGAATTAAAATGAATCTCGCTAACCCGGTTGTCGATAAACGCGCGCAAAACCTTGTTTTCATTATGTGACGAAATTTTATCTATCCTCTCAAATTCAAAAGCCAACTCCAGTTCAATTTTTTCAGCCAATTCCAATATTTTCTCGTCAATATCAAAAAAATTCACCATTTGCCAATGCTCCCGATCAACTCGTCAAATGTTAAAGACTTTTGTTAAAAATTTTCTAGCCAAACTCAAAATCGCAAACATATCATCCTCATCAGCGACACAACACGCTGAGTGTATATACCTGCAGGGCAATGATATGGAAATTGTTCTAACTCCGCCTCGAGCCTGCGAAATCGCCCCAGCATCATTCCCCCCCGCAACAGAAGTCTTGGTCTGACAGAGGATATTGCTCTGGTTTGCAACCGAAAAAGCCAGGTCATATAACTCTTTGTCATATATTGTTGCTTTATCCATAAACGGAATGACCGCCCCCGCTCCCAGCTCGCAAACCCTTTTTCCCGCAGAGGACAAGGGCGTGTCTGCTGCTGTCGTTGCTTCAAAAACAATTGCAATGTCAGGATTAATGGCATATGCAGCCGCTTTAGCTCCTCTCGTCCCAACTTCTTCCTGAACCAAAAAAGCACACGTAAAGTCATATTCCGAGTCATCTTTCAAAAGCTCAAGCAAAACAGCGCATCCAAACCTGTCGTCAAGCGCTTTAGCTTTGATTTTTCCTTCCCCAAAGCGCAAAAATTCACTATCAAAAATCACGCAGTCGCCCAATTTAACAGCGTTTTGCGCTTGTTCCCTATTCGCCGCCCCAATATCAATAAACAAATCCTCAAAGCAAACGTTTTTTTCCCGCTCTTTAGGGCTTTTCAGATGGATCGGCTTGCTTCCAACAACTCCCGCCACGCCATTAACGCTGACCAGGCGCCCAACCAAAACCTGCGGATCAATCCCTCCAACTCTGGAAAATCTCAGGGAGCCATCTTTCTCAATAAACGTCACAATCATCCCAACTTCATCCATATGGGCAGACAGCATGATCTTGTTTTTCGGCGATTTTCCAGCGCATTTTCGAACAATCAGGTTTCCCAAAGCGTCAACATCATATTTGCAACTTTTTGGCAAAAGAGAAATTATTTTTTCCCGAATTGCGCCTTCTCGGCCAGAAATTCCGCCTATTTGGCAAAGCTCTTCAAGTGTTTTTTTCAAGACAAACCCTCCTCACAAGATATAACAAAATTTTCCAATATTTTCGCAGCAGAATCTATATCACACAAATCGACCATTTCAACTGGAGAATGCATATATTTAAGCGGAATCGAACACAGCCCAGTTTTAATTCCGGCCCGCGCCACACATATTTTATCCGCGTCAGTTGAAGTTAGCCCGTTCATAATTTCCAATTGATGTGGTATATTTTTAGATTCAGCGATTTTTTTCAAATTCAAACTCAAATCATAATCCAACGTTGGAGCAATCCCGATCATCGCCCCCTTGCCCATTTCACCGCACTTATCCCCTGGACACCCCAAAGTCTTGGCAAAGCTGACATCAACACAAACCGCAAAATCAGGATTAACCAAATATCCACAGGTTGTCGCGCCTTTGCCCGAAGTCTCTTCAAGCGAACTAAAAACAGCCACCACCCCGCATTTATTCTGGCTGCTTTTTAGGTTATCTATCGCCAGCAAAACCGCCATAATCCCCGCTCGATTGTCCAAAGATTTAACAGAAACTCTTCCATTTTTCAAGCACTTAGGGCAAAAAGCATAGCTCACAACGTTTCCTATTTCAACCAAATCCTCAACAGCCCCTCGCTCCATTCCGACATCAATATATATATCATCCATGGTTGGCGCCGTTTCTTTTTTATTAGCTGTAAGATGTGGGGGTATGGAACAGACAACGCCGGGCAAATCGCGCTTACCACAAACAACAACCTCCTGCGCAACAAGCAAACTAGCATCAACTCCGCCACATTTATCAACTTTTAAAAAGCCTTCATCTGTTATAGAAGTGACAACCAAACCAACTTCGTCAAGATGAGCTTCAAGCATAATTGTTGGATATCCATCACAAGGCTCAGAAATTTTAGCAATAACACTCCCCGAAGGGCTCAAACAAACGCTATCGGAATATTTAGCTAAAATCGACTTCAAAAGCTCAGCAATCTCGCCTTCACGCCCAGAAACCCCACGCGCTTTGCAAAGTTTAAATAAAGTTTCTTTAACATCCATCTCAAATCCTCCCAACATCTTGTGTTTTTATTCAAATGTTTTATTTATAAATTTTTAACAAGATTCACAAAATGATCACCGCGCTGCTGAAAATTATCATATAAATCAAAGCTGGCAGAGGCAGGCGAAAGATAGACCGTGTCCCCAATGTGCGCAAGTTCCGACGCCAGTTTAACCGCTTGATCCATATTTTCAACATTAAAAATCTTTAATTTATCTTTATCATAATAATTATTATTTTTAACAGCCATTTCAATTTTTTTAGAAGTGTTCCCCATAAGTATCAAAACTTTAACTTTTTTCAGAATATGCGCAGCTAAACAATCATAATCAAAATTTTTATCATATCCACCAGCGATCAACAAAACATTTCCATTAAAACACTTAAGCCCCGCAATTGTCCTCGTCGGGCTGGTCGCTATTGAGTCATTATACCACATAACGCCGTCTTTTTTTCGAACAAATTCTATTCTATGCCTAACGCCAGCAAAACCCCTGGCAACCGCTTTTATCGATTCAGGAGAAACCATTTCATAAACAGCCGATATCGCCGCCAAATAATTTTCAACATTATGCATACCCGCAAGCTTTATATCCGATCGATCAAGAACCGGCTCGACTTTTCCATTTCTAGCAAAGTAGATTTTTTGAGTCTGATCATCAAAAAAAGCTCCATTATCAACACTTTGCATCCGGCTAAATTTTTTAACAAATCCCCGAGCCAAAAACTCTTGAGAATTTGAAAGCCCATTATCAAGGTTTAAAACTAAACTGTCAAAGCCAGTTTGATGCAAAATAACGCCACATTTGGCAGCTATATATTCATGCATATCGCCATGAATATCCAAATGATTGGGAGAAATGTTGGTTATGACAGATATATTAGGCGAGCGCCTCATGGATATTAACTGAAAACTTGAAAGCTCAACAACAGCCAAATCCGATTCGCCGATCCTGTCAATCTCGGGCAGCAAAGCCTTCCCGATGTTCCCGCCAACATGGACGTTATATCCCTCTTGCCGAAGCATGCTGGCAACTAGCGTTGTTGTTGTCGTTTTTCCATCCGAACCCGTGATGCCTATGATTTTACACGGACAAAACTCGAAAAACAGCTCCATCTCAGAAGTCACAACAACCCCTCGCTTTATCGCGTTTTGCAGCTGGGGCTTTTTAAAATATACGCCTGGAGATCGAATAACAATATCAAAATCACACAAGCTGTCCAGATATCCCGCCCCGCACACAAATTTTGCTCCTCGAGCTTCCAAAACTTCAGCGCTTTTTTTCAATTTGCTCCTGTCATCACGGTCCAAAACAGTCACATCCATGCCACGATTCAAAAAAAGCAAAATGCTTCCAAAATTAGAAACGCCAACGCCAATGAAAGCAACCTTCGCGCCCCTATATTCCCTAAAAAACAAATCAACCCTGCTCGACAAAGCAATCCCCCCCGATCAAGCAAATATAGAAAATTTTATAATAATTCTGTTATATTCGAGCAACATTAGTTTTTTTAGCAGCATCAGCGACGGCTTTTGAAACCTCCTCTTTGACGCGCAAATCAAAAGGAGAAGGAATTATATAGTCACTCCTCAGCTCATCGTCAGAAATTATGTTTGCAATCGCGTGCGCAGCTGCAATTTTCATCTGGTCATTTATGTCTTTTGCCCTAACATCCAAAGCTCCCCTGAAAATTCCCGGAAACGCCAAAACATTGTTGATTTGATTGCTAAAATCACTCCTCCCAGTCCCGACAACTGCTGCTCCAGCTTGAATTGCAAGATCCGGCATGATCTCAGGAACTGGGTTTGCCATCGGAAACAATATAGGATTTTTGGCCATAGATCGAACCATCGCCGGAGTCACGGTTTTTGGAGCAGAAACGCCTATAAAAACATCCGCCCCTTTAATGACATCCTCCAAGCTCCCGCTGACGAGGTCCAAATTTGAAATCTCGGCCATTTGCATCTTCTCTTTATTTAAATTTTTCCTTCCTTTATATATAGCCCCACTTCTGTCACACATTATGACATTTTTTAGTCCAACTGCGATCAAAAGTTTTATTATCGCGATTCCCGCAGCGCCAGCG
>CADAPX010000009.1 GCA_902789925.1 Oscillospiraceae bacterium
ACTTTTAAGCGCGCGATTTCGTCCGCCCAATCCATTATAGTCTCGAAATATCCAGAAATTTTAGCATCAACCGTTGAAATCGCCTCGCCATACACATTTCCAGTTAATCCATCCAGTGATATATAATCGCCTTTTGTATATTTTTTTCCACTAATCTCAACAAAATTTTTCTCTTCATCAACCTTAATCCCAGCGCAGCCACATATGCAACATTTCCCCATTCCTCGGGCAACAACCGCTGCGTGCGACGTCATTCCGCCCCTCATCGTCAAAACGCCTTCGGCTGAATTCATTCCCTCGATGTCTTCCGGCGAAGTTTCCGAGCGAACCAAAATCACCTTGTCGCCATTTTGAGCCCCATAAATCGCGTCTTTCGAGCAAAAAACAACCTTCCCGCAAGCCGCCCCAGGAGAAGCCGCAAGCCCTGAAGCTATTGGAGAAAGCTTTTCAAGTTTTTTCTTATCAAACTGGGGATGGAGCAAAGCGTCTAAAGAGTTTGGGTCGATCATTTGAACCGCCTCTTGCTTGCTGATTTTTCCTTCAGAAACCAAGTCACAAGCTATTTTTAAAGCTGCAAAAGGCGTCCTTTTCCCATTTCGCGTCTGCAAAATATATAGCTTTCCTTCCTCAACTGTGAATTCAACATCCTGCATATCTTTATAATGATTTTCAAGTATATCACATATTTTCTTCAGTTTTTCATAAATTTTAGGCATAGTCTTGTTTAAATCATCAATTGGGCTTGGAGTCCTGATCCCTGCGACAACGTCTTCCCCTTGAGCGTCAATCAAAAATTCTCCAAACAGATTATTCTCACCAGTCGACGCATTTCGTGTGAATAAAACGCCTGTTCCGGACTGCTCGCCCATATTTCCAAAAACCATCATCTGAACATTAACAGCCGTTCCCCAGTCAGATGGAATGTCGTTAAGCTGCCTATAATATATTGCACGAGGTGTGTTCCAAGATCTGAAAACTGCTTCAACAGCCTCGATCAATTGAACTTTAGGAGATGAAGGGAATTCACATTTTTTATGATATCTATAATATTTCTTAAACTGTTTGATTATATTTTCAAGATCAGCTTCGTCCAACTCAACGTCCAATCTGGCGCCTTTTGATTTTTTAACATTTTCGATTATATCTTCAAAATCCTTGCAATCCATCCCCATAACAACATTCGAAAACATTTGAATAAACCTGCGATATGAATCCAGGGCAAAGCGCCTGTTTTTCGTCTTTTTCGCAAGCCCTTCCAAAACTTCATCATTAAGCCCTAAATTGAGAATTGTGTCCATCATGCCTGGCATCGAGACCCGAGCGCCCGATCGAACCGAAACCAACAGCGGATTTTTGGGGTCTGCGAACTTTTTTTGAGAGGATTGCTCCAGTTTTAACATATATTCCTCTATTTGGGAAATAATCGGTTGAGGAAGCTTTTTATTATTACCATAATATTCAGCGCAGGCCTGGGTTGATATTGTGAATCCATCTGGAACAGGAAGGCCCATATGCTTCATTTGCGCAAGATTTGCGCCTTTTCCGCCTAAAAGTTCACGCATTGCCTGGTTGCCTTCTTCAAACGAATAAACAAATTTAGTGTCCATAAAAAATTCCCCTTCCATGTTCAAATATATTCTGTTAAATGAAAAATTTTTATCTGTCAACAACTCCCCACTCCATCACCAATTATACCATACATAAAAACAAATTTCAACTCTTTCTAAAAAGCAAACAATAAATGCATATTTATAATAATTTTTACTGGTTTAGCCTTGCTTATTCCTACCCTTTCTTTTTCAGGCTAAAATTTCAAAATGCATTTTAAAAAAATCGTGATTTTAAACATTTTTTCTGTAAAATATTATGTGGTTTTTGGTTAATTCTAACAATCTTATTGTAATACACTTAATGTGTTCAAAAATTTGTTTTAATATTTTAAATTTTGTGCTATAATATAGTTTAAATTGTTAATGCGTTTGAAAGGTGTATGATAATGTTTGGATATGTTAGGCCGTTTATCCCTGAGCTTAAAGTTTGTGAAAATGAAATATATAGAGCGATTTATTGCGGACTATGTAAACAGCTGGGGCGATCATATAGTCAACTGTCTCGCTTGATGCTGCGCTATGATATTGTTTTTTTAGTTTTGTTTTCACTTGGTTTATCGGAGGAAAATGTTGAGTTCAAAAAGCAAAATTGCCTGCTCCATCCCTTAAAAAAAGAGCTTTGTCTTGAAAAATGCTCCTCTCTGGAAAAAGCTGCTGACATTAGCATTATTTTCGCCTATTTTAAATTTATTGACAACGTTAGGGATGAAAAATTTTTCAAACGATTCATCTCGAACTTGAGCCTCTTGACTTTTAAAAATATGTTTCAAAAAGCAGCCAAAAGTCAAAGTGAAATATCAAACATTATTGAAAATTTTATGGATAACCAGATTAATTTGGAAAACAGTCAAAAAAAATCTATAGACCAAGCGTGTGATCCAACAGCAAAATGTTTGGGCCTTGTTGCTCAAACCCTCTCAAATAATCCAAAAAAGCAAAAAATTTTATATAGAATAGGATATATGACTGGCAGGTATATTTATATTCTGGATGCGCTTGATGACATAAACAAAGATTTTAAATCAAAAGCTTTCAACCCTTTCCTCCAAAAAAATGCCGAACTTAATGCTGAAAAAAAATCAAAAATTTTTGAAAATGCTTTATTATCTTTAAATTTTTCCATTGCTCAACTTGCTGAGTCTTTTGAAAAACTGCAAATCGAAAAATATAAGTCTATAATAAAAAATATAATATATTTTGGCCTGCGATCTGCCATAAAAAAGGTTTTTGAAAAACACGGCCAGCCTCTCGCGCTTTTTTTAAATTGTTGTTGTGAATCGAAAAATTCTTAACTTTTTGAATTTTTATAAAAAGCTTTTGATTTGGAGGATATTACATTATGGAAAAATTTTACAAACTATTAGGAATTGATGAAAACGCAACCGACTCACAAGTTAAAGCCGCGTATATTGCGATGAAAAACAAATATGATCCCGGAAGCTATGAAAAAGAAGACCTCATTCGCCACGCAGAGGAAAAAACAGAGCAAATAACCCAAGCTTTTGACGAAATAATGAACAGCCGAAGGATGGCCAGAATGAAAAATGGCGAGCCTGTTGCCGACGATTCAGACGCATATGACGGCGCAAACTCAGCTGAAGCTTCTGATGATTATGGCTATATCGAGCAATTGATTGAGTCGGATGACCTCGACGCTGCTGAAGAAAGCCTTGACGCAATGCCCCAAAATCTTCGAACAGCAAATTGGTTTTATTTAAAGGGCTTGATATTTTTTAAAAAGGGCTGGCTTGAAGAAGCAACCGAATTTTTCTCCGCGTCTTGCAAAATGGACCCAAAAAACATAACATATAAACGCGCTTTAGAGCAGGCCATTTGGCAAAGAAGCGGAAATTTTGGAAATCCAAACGGCAAAGATTCATATCAAAGCATGGCGGGATGCGCGCCTGGATGCGATCTGTGTAATTTATGCGGTGCGTTTGTTTGCGCAGACTGCTGCTTCAGGTGTATGGGCGGTAGTTATACTAGATGTTGAAATTGGAAGGACTTGACTAATGGGAGATGTTAAAAAAATAACATATTGTGGGTTGATTTCTGCGCTGAGTGTTGCTATAATGTTTATTGGAGGGGCTGTTTCATTTCTGGATTACTCTGTTTCCGGACTTTGCGGAGCGTTTTTGGTTGTTGTTGTCTTGGAGATTGGAAAAAATCGCGCTTTTTTCGTTTATCTGACGGTTTCAGCTTTATCTTTAATCCTGATTTCCGAAAAAAACATAGCCCTAACATATATTCTAATATTTGGATATTATCCAATGCTAAAATCATCCATTGAAAAATTAAACGCAAGAATTTTAGAATTTTTTTTAAAACTTTCAATATTTTTCATTTCAAATCTGCTTTATTTTTCTTTATCCGCTTTAATATTTGGGCTTGACTTTCTCATGGAATCCGGGTTTTTAATGTTGGTTTTGAGCTTTTTGACTTCGATTTTAACATCCCAAGTCTATGATATCTTTCTCTCATGCTTTGCAGCACACTATATAAAAGTGCTTCGTCCCAAACTTTTTAAACATATTTTTAAATAAACTAAAAACACACATATTAATTTAAATTATTATGTTTTCATCCATTCTCACATTTATATGCAAATTGTCCTAAAATATATGCTTAATTGTCAAAAAATTGCGACAAATTCTATGGTTTTTTCAAACATGCGTGAATTTTACATAATTAAGGAGGATTATGGTATGAAAAAGTCAGTTAATAATTTATTAATAATTTTATGTTATGTTATTTTTGTGGTATTTTTTGCGGGATGTGGATTATTTTTCAATCCTTCAAACCACGTTAACGCCACGCTGAATTTTGTATATAAAGGAGAATTTGAGCAGTATTCCAAACTAAAATCAATTCCTGTTGATGAGCTTAAAAACGAATATGAAAAAAACTATGAAGAGCGCGCGGGCCAACTTGCTAAACTTTTGTCTTTTGTTGATGAAAATGGAAATGTCAAAATGAGCGAGTCAATAAAATCCCAATTGGTCGAGTTTGCAAAAACGCTATATAGTAAAGCAGACTATAAATTATCCGACTCAGTTGAAAAAATGGAAAACTATGGATATATTATCAAAGTCCAAGTCTTGCCAATAATGATCTTTGAAGACAGCAAAGATCAAGTTAAGTCTTTTGCCGATAAATATAATTCAGACATAATCGAGGGCAAATATAACGATAAAACCGCCTATTCTGAAGATGATGTTAGTCAAATATATCAACAGGGAATTTTGGACATCCTCAAAGAAAAAATCAACAATTTAAGATATGGCGAGCCGCAATATGTTGACTTACGCTTCATCCACACCGGCAACGCCAAAACAGACAGCGAAGACACTTTGTGTGAAGAAGATGTGGATAAGCTTTCTGAATTGATTGTTAAATATCCATCCTGACTTTTAATTGGGCTTAAGTCTTTGGAGTTAAAAATTTGAGTTTTTCCAATTTTTATGATATAATATATTTGAATGGTTTTTTATTTTTAATAATCTATCATGATTATAATCTTTTTGTTTATTTTAATATATGTGTTAGGAGGAATTATTTATGCCATTAGAAAAAATATTAGTTGTCGACGACGATAAAAATATTTGTGATTTGCTTAAATTATATCTGGACAAGGAAGGGTATAAGGTGATTTTGGCGTATGACGGAGAAGAAGCTTTGGTTAAATTCAATTCCCTAAAGCCAGATTTTATTTTACTAGACATAATGCTCCCTGTTATGGATGGATGGCAGACCTGCTTGGAAATTAGAAAAACGTCAAATGTTCCAATAATCATGCTGACAGCAAAAGGAGAAGTTTTTGATCGGGTTTTAGGACTTGAAATCGGAGCAGATGACTACATATCAAAACCATTTGACACCAAAGAAATCATTGCAAGAATCAAAGCTGTATATCGAAGAGTTTCCCAAAATTCGGAAAAAGAAATTCCTAAAAAAATAAAATATGACAAACTGGAAATCGATATGGTTAAATATGAAATGAAATTAGACGGCAAAATTGTCGATATTCCGCCAAAAGAGCTCGAATTGCTTTTCAAATTGGCCTCTAATCCAAATCAAGTATGCACAAGGGATCAGCTTCTTGATGATATATGGGGCTATGAATACTATGGCGATTCGCGGACAATCGACGTCCACATTAAGCGAATCAGGACTAAAATTGACAACGTTTCAGACAAATGGAAGCTGCGAACAGTTTGGGGCGTTGGCTATAAATTTGAGCTAAATGAAAACTGATAATTTTTGTTAAAACAATAAATTATTTGTAATAGAATGGAATTTTGTCATGAAAAAAAATCTTTTTGCCAGATACAATTTTATATCTATTGTCATGATAGTCATTGGCAGCTGCTTCACAAGCGCCGTTATAATGTATTTTATCTCAGATTTTAGCGAATATAATTTGCTGCGGTCTAATGTCAACGTGATTATGAGAAATGTTTTTGATGAAATGGAAATTAATAGCGAGCAAACATTTGAAAAAGGATTAAAAAATAACTTCAAAATGGTATCAGACAACACTATGCGGTTTATTTTACTTGACCAAAATAAAAAAATTTTATATAGCAACTTAGAACATAAATACGCTGACTCTATAGATTTTAAAAACATTACAAATAAATTAGAACATACTGGAGAATGTAGCATAACAAAAGATATCGTAACTTCAAACTCAGAGCCGGATAAGTGTTATATATACGGCAGGGAGCTTAGCTCCTATTTTTCAGGATCTGAAGTTAAATATTTGATGATATTGGATTTTGAAAACAAATTCGTCGGAATGTATAATGCAATCAATTTGAAATTTATTTTTTCGCTGTTGTGTGTTGTTTGCTTTTCAATAATAGTTTTGATTATGTATACATTCTATATATCAAAACCACTGCGAAAAATAAAACTGATCGCTCAAGAATATGAAAAAGGAAATTTTGAGCCAAAAGTTAAAATTGAAACCAAAGATGAAATAGGAGAACTTGCGCAAACAATGAACAAAATGAGCCAGTCAATAGCAAAATTTGAAGAGTCCAGCCGAAATTTTGTTTCCAACGTTTCCCATGAATTCAAAACGCCAATAACTTCAATCTCAGGCTTTATTGACGGAATATTGGACGGAACTGTTCCCAAACAAAAGCAGACGCACTATTTGAATATCGTTTCGTCAGAAGTTAAGAGACTTTCTAATTTGGTCCACTCCATGTTAAACATATCTCGAATCGAAAGCGGAGGGGTTAAGCCAGCCTTTGTTCCCCTAAACATCAGCAAAATTATTAAAAATATTATTAGAAATTTTATAGATAAGATTGAATCTAAAAATTTGCGAATTAAAGGAATTAACAAACTTGAAAACTGCTGGATTGAAGGCGACGAAGGGCTGACATACCAAGTTTTTTATAATTTAATTGAAAACGCTATAAAATTTTCAAATAATGGCGGATATATCCTTTTCGGAATTTTTCAAGTTTCCAGCTTTTTAACAATAAGAATTCAAAATAGTGGAAAAGGTTTGAAAGAAGAAGAAAAAGAACGACTTTTCGAAAGATTTTACAAAACAGACAAATCGCGCAGCCAAGACACCTCAGGAGTTGGCTTGGGCCTAAACATAGTTTTAACAATAGTTAGGCTATGCGACTGGAAAATAAAAGTCAACAGCGAATACGGCAAATATACTGAATTTATCCTAACAGTCAGATCATGCAAAGAGCCTCAGCTTAATGAGGCGGATGAAGATCCTAACTCCGAACAAACACCTATTGAATCAACAAATCAAACAAATCAGATCTAACACACACATTTTATAGGTTATGTCGACTGTTTTATTTCTAATTTTTTCGATATGACTCAACAATTTTTGCAATATACATAAAATGAAAGTCGCTGTTTTTATATGCAGTGTCTATAATTTTTGAATCTATAAAACAGTCAGGACTAATTTGCTGAACATATTGCTTTTCACACACCATAACAAGTTTTGCTTGCTCAAAAGCAACGGATTTTCCAAATTTTTTAGGAACAAGCCCGGTCGCCTTGGATTTATCAATTTCCCGCCCAGATTTTGTTCCACAAAGCTGCAAAGCCGATTTAAACTGGCTGTCGTAAAAGCTTGCTGTGAAATAATTTGAATTGTCAAGAAACTCTTTTGTATACCTTTGAGGGCGAACATATATCGTTAAAACAGGGTTAAACCACATTACCCCAACCCCACCCCAACTTGCTGTCATCATGTTGTGGCTCTTTAAGCTGCCTGCTGTTATTAGCATCCATTGATCGCCAATCAGCTCAAAAGGCTTAATCGCAAGGTCTTTGATGTCTATCTTCTCAAACATAAAAATCACTCCTTGAAAATTCAATTAATATATTATATTAAATTTTATATCAAATATTTATAAATTTATCACTCAAATCCACGCAAAAATATGCCAATTCAGTAATATATTTTTGACATATCATAATAAATTTCAGGTTTGATTCCGGCTTTCTATTAAATACTGTGCGTATATTTGCCTGAGTTTTTTCCTATCCTGACGCCTAATTGGAATTCTTTCCCCGTTTGCCATCAAAAAATTTTGCGTTTCCATTTTGCTAACCCAATCCAGGTTCACAAGCGCGCCTCTAACGCAATTGATAAAATGTGGAAAATTTTTGGTTCTAGTCACAAAATCTTTAAACGTCATCCGGGTTGAAATTGTTTCCTTTTTTGTGTGTATTATAATATTGTGCCCGCTTTTTTCAGCAAATAATATATCTTTAAAAAAGACGGGAATTTTTTGCCAATTTGAACTAACCACGATATATTCGCTTTTTTTATTAAAACAACCTAAACATTTTTTCATCGCAAATTCAAAGTCTCCAAAGTTGACAGGTCGCAATAAATAGCAAGAAATTTCCGCTTTGTATCCTTCAACTGCAAACCTATCTGTTGAGGATATGAAAATTATTTTTGTTTTAGGACTGGTTTCTTTAACTTTGTAGGCCAAATCTATGTCACTATCTAAAATTATTGATATATCATAAAAAAACTTTTTAAGATTTGAAAAAAATATATTCACATCATCAAAAAAAACATAGTCCTCTGGCAGTTGATTTAAAAAATAAAATTGCTTTAAATGTTCAAATATTTCTTCATCATCGGATTTTTTGCCAGTGATAATAACAGCCATCCTTCCATCTCCCCCAAAGTTAAGCCACACGCACACCCACATGTAAAGTATAACATAACTTGAAACAAATTTGCAACAAAATATTTAAATTTTAGCTGGCAAATTATCGATTTTAAGAAAAAAACAACATTTTAAAGCCAAAACCATACATTTCGCTTCGTTTTTATTGCCTGGCTTTAAGACAGATGATAGACTATGTCTTAGATAAGTTTTTCACGATATTTTCTCGTGGAAAATTTATTCCGGTTTATCAGCATTTTGCGCAAGCGAATTGTGATTTCCGGCGTGAATGGCGCGTTTTAGCTACGGGGCATCGTTTTGTTTATTGCTTTTTGGGGGCAAGGTTGTGATTGGATTAATCCAAATGTTGTGCCGCAACTGTCCTCAAGTGGTGGTGGCGCGCCAAGTTCAAAGTGGTTTACTTATGCTTAGTAACTCAGAAAGGAGATATTCGTACATGAGAATGAGGAAACTTATTGCACTGACTGCAGCAGCTCTTATTTGCTGTTCTGTTTCTTTGACTGGCTGTAATAAAGACGGTTCTAGTTCAAAGAGCAGTTCTTCAGCAAGCAGCTCAAAGAGCAGTTCTTCAGCAAGCAGTTCAAAGAGCAGTTCTTCAGCAAGCAGCTCAAAGAGCAGCAGCGAATCAGCTTCATCAGATGCTGCAAGCAAAGCGTCAGGCGCTTCAAGCAAAGCATCTAGCTAATGTGGTGAGTTTGAATGCTTATTTACACGAATCGCTAGATTCGTGTATTTTTTTATTTTACATTTAATTTTTTAAGGAGTGAAAAATTTATGAGCTCTTTTGAAAGCAAAGAAAACAAATTCAAAAGCAAATTTGGCTTTATCGCAGCCTGCATCGGATCAGCAATTGGAATGGGCGATATATGGCTTTTTCCATACAGATTAGGTCAATATGGCGGGGCTGCGTTTTTAATTCCATACGTTATCTTCACAGTCATTTTGGGATATTCAGGCGTTGTTGGCGAAATAGCTTTTGGACGGGCTATGAAAACAGGCCCTTTCGGTGCTTTCAAAAAAGCTCTCAAAATGAAAAACATATCCCACTTCCAAAACCTCGGCGCCATTCCTCTGGTTGGCTGCTTTTTGATTGGAATAGGGTATTCGGTCATTGTTGGATGGATCATAAAATTTATCGCTGGAAGTTTAGTTGGATCCGCTTTAAATGGAGATTCTGTTGAATATTTTCAAAGCATAACAGGAAATTTTTCAAGCGTGCCGTGGCATATTATTGCGCTTGTTTTAACTTTTGCTGTCATGTTTTTTGGAGTTTCTGGCGGAATAGAAAAACTCAACAAAATCGTTATGCCCGCGTTTTTCATCATGTTCCTAGCCCTGGCTCTGATTGTTTTTTTCTCTCCCAACTCTTTTGCGGGATATAATTATCTATTCAATCTTGATTTTAAATTTTTAGCAAATCCCAAAACTTGGATTGCAGCCCTGGGTCAGGCGTTTTTCTCCCTATCCCTGGCCGGCTCCGGAACGATAATATATGGAAGCTATTTTAGCGAGAAAGAAGACGTCATTTCCGCTGCAAAAAACATATGTTTTTTTAATTTGCTCGCCTCCATATTGGCCGCAGTCGTCATCATCCCCGCTGTTTTTTCATTTGGGCTTGAATCCGAGCTCAAATCTGGCCCTCCTTTAATGTTTGTGACCATGCCAACAATATTTAAACTTTTGCCCGCCGGCCAGCTTATATCCACAATATTTTTCACCGCAGTTTTATTCGCTGCAATAACTTCCCTGGTCAACCTGTTTGAAGCTCCTGTCGAATTTTTGCAATCCCAGTTGAAAATGTCCCGCAAAAAATCCGTCTGCACGGTTGGATTAGTCGCGGCTTGTTTGGGAATTTTTCTGGAAAATGCTTCAGTTATCGGCATTTGGATGGACATTTTGTCGGTTTATGTTGTTCCGCTGGGCGCTTTGCTTGCTGGCGTCATGTTTTTTTGGATATGCGGAAAAAAATTTGTCAGTGATCAGGTTCAACTCGGCAGAGAAAAACCGCTTGGCAGGCTTTTTCATATAACATCAAGATATATATTTATAGGCCTGATTTTGGTTATATATATCGCAAGTATTGCGCTTAATTGAATATATCACAGTTTGTTATAAAATAACCTATCCGACATATATATTCCCCTCAGGCAGCGAAACATATTTTTTCCGATTTAAATGCGTCCCAAACATTAAAGCAAATGAGAGCGGCCCAACTCGACCTATATACATCAAAAATATCAGAATCCATTGTGAAATATATGACAAATTTCCGACTTCGGTTGTTGATGTTCCAACCGTTCCAAACGCCGTTATTATGGTGAAAAATAAGTCTATTAATGAAACCCCGGGATTTGACAAATAAAAAACTATTGTCGAAACAGCAACCAGCAATGAAGATATAAATAAAAGCGAAATAGCTTTATACACTGTCATTTTATTGACTTTATGGCCAAAGATGACGGTGTCTTCGCGATTCCTAACAACACATATCGTCGTCATAAACAAAACAATCATTGTCGTTATTTTTATTCCCCCTCCCGTTCCGCTGGGGCAAGCTCCAACAAACATCAAAAAGCAGGTGAAAAGTTTAGTAAAAACTGTGGTTTGAGAATAGTCAACAACAGCAAACCCTGCTGATCTTGCGGTTATTGAATTAAATGCTGATGTCGTTATTTTTTCAAAAAGTCCCATATCTTTTAAAGTGTTAGACCATTCCATAACCAGTAATGTTAATGTTCCGAAAATGATCAAAATCGCCGTTGACGACAGGGCTAATTTGGAATGGAATGATAAAAATTTGATTTTTTTGTGGGACTTTTTTAGCTGGATTAATTCATTAACAACTATAAATCCAATTCCTCCCGAAATTGTCAATAAACTGGTCACAACCACCACAATCAGGTCGCTTCGAAAGGGAATCAAGCTGCAATTTGGGCAAATGAAGCCGTTTATGTCAAGCCCTGAGTTGCAATATGCGGAAATGGAAGTGAAAATCGCCATGAATATCCCGCGAGCCCCGTGCCTTGCGCAAAAGGGAATCGCAAGAAGCAAAGCCCCAACAAACTCACAAAAAAATGTGACGCGAATAACATTTGTGAAAAGAAATCGAATATTTGCGAAATCATTTGTGTTTATTTGTGAATTTGCAAGTTGCATATTTTTTAAACTCAGCTTTTTATTTAAAGACAGCGAAAAAATTGATGAAAAAGTCACAAGTCCAAGTCCGCCGATTTGTATTAAACAGACAATAATAGACTGTCCAAATATCGACCACGCCGCGCAATTGTCCTCAAGCGTCAGTCCTGCAACACACGTTGCAGAAGTCGCTGTGAACAAGCATTTAGAAAACGAGTTGATTTCCCCGCATGCTGAAGATATCGGCAACATCAGCAACAAAGCCCCCAAAACAATGACGGATATAAAACTAAAACACACAGTTCGAACAGGATTATCGTTTAAAATATTTTTTTTCTTTGAAACGTGAAGCATTTTTGCGGTCCCCCTTTTGCTGAAATTTTTAGCATAATTCCATTTTACCATAATACAGACTAAATACAACAATATACAACAATTTTTTTAATTATTTTTGCATGCTGACAGATTTATGTTTGTTTCAATAGAATTACTTCCCTATTATGATGTCCTCATTTACGTTTTTAAGCTATCCGTAACAAACGGTAGGTAAATGCCCTGGAGATCTGCCCTTTTTAATTTTTTCTTAAAACATACAAAATTTTAAAATCTTTAAATATATTATATAGCATATATGACCTTGATTTTATAAATTTATTCGCAAATTTTTACATATGTTTATTTAGAAATTTTTATTATCATATAAAGTCTTGACATAACCTGATTATTGTTATATAATATTCAAATGTGCTTAATATGGGTTGTTAGGTTGACTTGCAATTAATATTTTTGACTTTAGTTATAAAAATTCGATTAGTGTTTTGATGCTTTTTATATATTTTATAGCGAAGTTGAAAATTTTAAATTTGTTATTGGTCAATAGCAATGTTCATTGTTAGTGATGAAAACATATTTTTAGTAAAAATCAGAAATGGAGGAATTAAAAGCCTATGGTGAATGTAACGCCCGTGGATATGGGAAAGACCACTAGGATGAGTTTTGCAAGAATTGATGAAGTTTTAAATATGCCTAATCTGATTGAGGTGCAAAAAAATTCATATGAGTGGTTTATCAAAGATGGTCTGAAGGAAGTGTTTCGGGATGTCTCATTCATATCGGATCATTCGGGTAATTTATTCCTTGAATTTGTTGAGTATCAATTTGATGACAAGCCTAAATATGACATAATGGAATGCAAAAAGCGCGACGCGACATACGCTGTTCCGCTTCGTGCTCGAGCTCGCCTGAAAAATATGGAAACTGGCGAAATTAAAGAACAGGAAATTTTTATGGGAGATTTTCCGCTCATGACTCCTAGCGGAACATTCATAATAAACGGCGCTGAACGCGTCATAGTCTCTCAATTGGTTCGCTCTCCTGGAGTATATTATGGAAGCGAATATGACAAAGTTGGAAAGAAAAAGTTTTCAGCAACGATGATTCCAAACAGAGGAGCTTGGCTTGAATTTGAAACAGACTCCAACGATATATGCTATGTCAGAATAGACAAAAACCGTAAAATCCCAGTCACGGTTTTTATTCGCGCTTTGCTCAAAATCAAAGACATCTGTGACGAAGAAGAGGACGTTTTCACGAGTTTTGACGGATCTGATCAAGAACTATATTCAATTTTTGGCCAAGACAAGCGCATTGTTCAAACAATTGCAGACAAAGACAACACTAAAAACGGCGAGGAGGCTTTGATTGAAGTATATAAAAAACTTCGACCGGGAGAGCCCCCAACCATCGATTCCGCCGTTGCCCACATCAGAAACTTGTTTTTCGACAAACGAAGATATGATCTTTCTCGCGTTGGAAGATATAAATATAACAAAAAGCTTGCAATATCCCACAGGATCGCAGGCCAAAAGCTTGCTGAGCCAATAGTTAATGAGCTAACCGGAGAGCTTCTGGCTGAAGCTGGAGAAATTTTAACCAAGGAAAAGGCCGATTTAATCGAAAGATCTGGCGTCTATGCTGCATATGTTGATGTTGAGGGGGAGTCGGTTAAGGTTATTTCAAACGGAATGGTTGATATTTCTGACTTTGTTGATATAAACCCTAAAGAGTGTGATATACACGAAAAGGTTAGATTCAGCGTTTTGCAGGCTCTCTTGGAAGAATACACCGACAAAGAAGAACTAAAAGCAGCAATTAAAGATAACGCCGATTTGCTCGTTCCAAAACACATAATTAAAGACGACATCCTCGCCGCTATAAATTATGTTAATTGTTTGGCAAAAAACATTGGAACAACTGACGACATAGATCATTTGGGAAACAGGCGCATCAGGAGCGTTGGCGAGCTTTTGCAAAACCAATTTCGCATAGGGTTTTCAAGGATGGAGAGGGTCATTCGCGAGCGCATGACTCTTCAAGCCCAGGATTCTGACGTCATGACTCCTCAAGCTTTGGTTAACATTCGCCCCGTTGTCGCAGCAATGAAAGAATTTTTTGGCTCTTCCCCGCTTTCGCAGTTTATGGACCAAACCAACCCTCTAGCAGAATTAACCCATAAACGCCGTCTTTCTGCGCTTGGTCCAGGCGGGCTGTCTCGTGATCGAGCTGGGTTTGAAGTCCGTGATGTCCACTATTCCCACTATGGAAGAATGTGTCCTATAGAAACTCCTGAGGGCCCAAACATCGGCCTTATATCCTATCTTGCGTCTTTTGCAAGGCTAAACGAATATGGATTTATCGAAGCTCCATACAGGCGCGTTGACAAAAAAACGGGTCAGGTGACGGACGAGGTCATATATATGACAGCTGATGTTGAAGATGATTATGTTATTGCGCAGGCAAACGAGCCGCTGACCAAAGACAATAAATTCAAGCGTCCGAGGGTTAATGCAAGATATCGTGATCAGATACTTGAAATAGAGCGAGAATCTGTCGATTTTATGGATGTTTCGCCGAAGATGGTTGTTTCCATTGCGACTGCTATGATTCCTTTTTTGGAAAATGATGACGCTAACCGTGCTTTAATGGGAGCAAACATGCAGCGTCAAGCAGTTCCTTTGCTAAAAACCGAAGCTCCAATTGTTGGAACAGGAATAGAATATAAAGCGGCGGTTGATTCGGGCGTTGCAGTCAGGTCGGAAGTTGACGGAGAAGTCACATACCTATCCGGAGACAAGATTATTATCACTGATGAACAAAAGAAACAACACGAATATAAATTAATAAAATTTGCTCGTTCAAACCAAAGCACATGCGTCAATCAAAAACCAATCGTTCAAAAAGGCGAAAAGGTTAAAAAAGGCCAGGTTATTGCGGACGGCCCAGCAACCGATCAAGGCGAAATCAGCCTTGGAAAAAACGTTCTGATTGGTTTTATGACATGGGAAGGATATAACTATGAAGACGCTGTTTTAATCAATGAAAAGATCGTTCGCGATGACGTATACACATCTATACACATTGAAAAATATGACTGTATATCCAGAGACACAAAGCTTGGCCCAGAAGAAATAACGCGAGAAATTCCAAACGTTGGAGAAGACTCTTTGAAAAATCTTGATGAAAATGGAATAATTCGAGTTGGCGCTGAAGTTCGAGCTGGCGACATTTTGGTTGGAAAGGTCACTCCAAAAGGCGAAACTGAGCTGACCTCTGAAGAGCGGCTTTTGCGAGCAATATTTGGAGAAAAAGCAAGAGAAGTCCGCGACACTTCGCTTCGTGTTCCTCATGGAGAATATGGAATAATTAAAGAAGTCAACGTCTTCACTCGCGAAAATTCGGATGAGCTTTCGCCCGGAGTCAACATGATTGTTCGTTGCTATATAATCCAAAAGCGCAAGATAAGCGTTGGCGATAAAATGGCGGGACGTCATGGAAATAAAGGCGTTGTTTCGAGAATATTGCCTCAGGAAGACATGCCCTTTTTGCCGGACGGGCGACCGCTGGACATTGTCCTTAATCCCTTGGGCGTTCCTTCTCGAATGAACATCGGACAGGTTTTGGAGGTTCATCTTGGCATGGCTGCTAAAACTCTTGGCCTTAAAGTCGCAACTCCTGTTTTTGATGGCGCAAGAGAATCTGACGTCAGGGAGCTTTTGAAGGAGGCTGGGCTTAGGGAAGACGGCAAAACGATTTTATATGACGGAAGGACTGGCGAGCCTTTCGATAACCCAGTCACAGTCGGATATATGTATTTTCTAAAGCTACACCACTTGGTTGACGATAAAATACACGCTCGATCTACAGGGCCATATTCTCTCGTCACGCAGCAGCCTTTGGGCGGAAAAGCTCAGTTTGGAGGGCAAAGGTTTGGAGAAATGGAAGTTTGGGCATTGGAAGCATATGGAGCTGCATATACACTTCAAGAAATCCTAACAGTCAAATCCGACGATATAGCCGGCAGGGTTAAAACATATGAAGCAATTGTTAAAGGCAAAAACATCCCCCAACCCGGAGCTCCAGAAGCATTTCGCGTCCTAATTAAAGAGCTCCAGTCTCTTGCGCTTGACGTCAAAATTTTAGACGACAATAATAACGAAATTGACTTAAAAGAAACTCTTGAATCTGACGACGATATGGGGCTTTCGAATCAGGCCCAGCAGAGCGTTTTAACCGGAGCAAGTGGCCTAGAATCGGGGCAATATTCAAACACAGGCTTGGGTCTTGATATGGATGGTGGCCAAGATATAAGATAAATGAGATGATTTGTTTATTTTAGTTTAGTTATAATATTGTCTAGGAGGACTCTATATGGAGTTTAATATTTTCAATTCAATAAAAATAGATTTGGCTTCACCTGAAAAAATTCGAAAGTGGTCTTGCGGGGAAGTGACTAAACCCGAAACCATCAACTATAGAACATTAAAGCCTGAAAAAGACGGGTTGTTTTGCGAGCGCATTTTTGGCCCAACCAAAGACTGGGAATGCAACTGTGGAAAATATAAAAGAATCCGATATAAAGGAAAAATTTGCGAAAGATGCGGAGTTGAGGTCACGCGTTCCAGCGTAAGACGTGAGCGTATGGGGCGAATTGAGCTTGCTGCCCCTGTGTCCCATATCTGGTATTTTAAAGGAATTCCCTCTCGGATGGGCCTTCTTTTAGACATTTCTCCGCGCAGGCTTGAAGAAGTTTTATATTTCGTTAAATATATCGTCATAGATCCAGGCGACACCATTTTAGAACGTGGCCAAATCCTAAGCGAAAAAGAATATGCTGATATGTATGAACGATATGAAGACGATTTCACAGCAAAAATGGGCGCCGAAGCGATCAAAGAGCTTCTTAAAAACATAGACTTAAAAAAGTTGCTTCTTGAACTTCGAGAGGAAATCAGAAATTCAACGGGCCAAAAAAGGATCAAAGCCATTCGAAGATATGACGTTGCGAAAGCTTTTTCCATAAGCGGCAACAGGCCAGAGTGGATGATTTTAGACGTTATTCCAGTCGTTCCGCCGGATATTCGTCCTATGGTTCAGCTGGATGGAGGCAGGTTTGCAACTTCCGACCTGAATGAACTATATAGAAGGGTTATCAACCGAAACAACAGGCTGCGACGCCTTTTAGAGCTTCACGCTCCCGACATAATCGTCCGAAATGAAAAGCGCATGCTTCAGGAAGCTGTTGACGCTTTAATAGACAACGGAAGAAGGGGCAGGGCCGTCACTGGCGCAAACAACAGGCCTCTTAAGTCGCTGTCGGATATGCTCAAAGGAAAGCAAGGGCGTTTCCGCCAGAATTTGCTTGGAAAACGTGTTGACTATTCTGGGCGTTCGGTTATTGTCGTTGGCCCTGAGCTTAAAATGTATCAATGCGGGCTCCCAAAAGAGATGGCTTTGGAGCTTTTCAAGCCGTTTGTTATGAAAAAACTGGTTGAAAATTCCATTGCTTCAAACATAAAAAGCGCCCGTAAAATGGTTGATCGAGCAAGACCTGAGGTTTGGGACTGTCTAGAAACCGTCATTAAGGGCCACCCTGTTTTGCTAAACCGCGCTCCAACCCTCCATCGCCTTGGAATTCAGGCCTTTGAGCCAGTTTTAGTTGAAGGAAAAGCCCTAAAGCTCCATCCCCTAGTCTGCACTGCATATAACGCTGACTTTGACGGAGACCAGATGGCGGTTCACGTTCCTTTGTCTGCTGAAGCGCAGGCTGAAGCCAGGTTTTTGATGCTTGCAGCGAATAATTTGCTAAAGCCTTCTGATGGAAAACCAGTCACGGTTCCAACCCAGGATATGGTTTTAGGGTCATACTATCTAACAATTGTTAAAGAAGGCGAAAAAGGAGAAGGAAAAACTTTTCGCGATTTCAATGAAGCGATTATGGCCTATAGCGAAGGCGACATTTGCCTCCACGCTATAATAAATGTCAGGGCCTTTAGGAATGTTGATGGCAAAAAGCGCAGCAAAATGATCAAAACAACCGTTGGCCGAATAATTTTCAACCAGCCAATCCCCCAAGACCTCGGATTTGTCGACAGGGCTGATGAAAATGAGCAATTTGATTTGGAAATCAATTTCAAGGTTGGAAAAAAGCAGCTGGAAAAAATAGTGTCCCGCTGCATCGACGTTCACGGGGTCGCAACAACATCCGAAGTTCTCGATAAAATTAAAGCTCAAGGTTTTAAATATTCAACCAAGGGCGCGGTGACTGTTGCTGTGAGCGATGCTGTCATTCCCCCTCAAAAGCAGGCCTATTTGGACGAAGCTGATGAAAAAATTTCAAACATTATAAAACAATATCGTCGAGGACTGATTTCGAATGACGAGAGATATAACCTGGTCATTGACGTTTGGGATCAAACAACCAAAAAAGTTTCAGACGCTTTAACTAAAAACCTGGATCACTATAACCCAATATTTATGATGGCAGACTCAGGGGCGCGCGGATCAATCAATCAGATCAGGCAGTTAGCCGGAATGCGTGGATTAATTGCAAACACATCTGGCGCAACAATCGAAATCCCAATCAAAGCCAACTATCGAGAAGGCTTAAACATCCTGGAATATTTTATATCATCTCGTGGCGCGAGAAAAGGTCTTGCAGACACAGCTCTTCGAACCGCAGACTCAGGATATTTAACGCGTCGATTGGTTGACGTTGCGCAAGAAGTGATCATCCGTCAGCACGATTGCAAGGTTGATCATGGGGTTGAAGTGTATGAAATTTCCGATGGAAAAGAAGTCATAGAACCTTTGCATGAGCGCCTTGTTGGAAGATATCTTTGCCACGATCTTTTAAACCCCAAAACCGGCGAACTTTTGATGTCCTGCGAAAAATTGATAACTAACGATGATGCAAAAAGAATTATTGATGCGGGAGTTAAAAAAGTTGAAATCAGGTCTATTTTAGCGTGCCAGGCAAGATATGGAATATGTGGAAAGTGCTATGGAGCTAACCTTGCTCGAAATGACGTTGTCGCAATTGGAGAAGCGGTTGGAACGATTGCTGCGCAGTCTATTGGAGAGCCTGGAACCCAGCTAACCATGAGAACATTCCACACCGGCGGTATTGCTTCTGCAGACGACATAACGCAAGGTCTTCCAAGAGTTGAAGAGCTTTTTGAAGGAAGGAGACCGAGATATTCTTCAATAATATCAGAAATTTCCGGCAAAGTCAGGATCGAGGAAATAAAAAAAGCACGCCACATATTTATCACTGGAAGCGACGGCAAAGAAAAAGATTATAGCATTCCATTTGGATTCAGGATTAAAGTTGAAGATGGAGCCCAAGTTGAGGCGGGAGACCCTTTAACCGAAGGACCAATCAATCCTCATGACGTTTTAGCAATTAAAGGCGAACAGGCCGTTCAAAACTATCTCATATCCGAAGTTCAAAAAACATACAGAATGCAGGGAGTTGACATAAACGATAAACACATCGAAGTTATCGTTCGCCAGATGATGCGCAAAGTCAAAATTCTGGATCCAGGCGACAGCAATTTCGTTGCTGGAACATATGTTGAGCGAAGTGAGCTGCAAAGCGCAATAGCAGTCCTAAAATCCAAAAAAGCAACAAACGAAGACATAAAATATCCAACCTGGGAGGCGGTTTTGCTTGGAATAACAAAGGCTTCTCTTGCAACAGACAGCTTTTTATCCGCAGCTTCCTTCCAAGAAACAACGCGTGTTTTAACGGATGCTGCAATAAAAGGAAAAATCGATCCCCTAACCGGCCTGAAAGAAAACGTCATCATAGGAAAATTAATCCACGCCGGAACCGGAATTTCCTGCTATCAAAATGTGGATATCGTTCGAACTGGATATAAACACTAAGTGTGGGTTTAATATATCTTAAATAAACTAAAATATTTGATTTATGGGTGGTTTTTTTGAAAAAAATTGTCATTTGTATGCTTGGCATTGTGGTCCCCTTAGGTTTAGTTTTTACGTTTTTTATATATTCCAAAACCAACCAAATTGAGACGTATATCAAGCGTGTTGAGGACGTTAAGGTTTCTGTTATCATCCCCGTATATAATGTCGAAAACTATTTGAGAGCATGTTTAAAAAGCGTCCAAAACCAAACTTTGGAGGAATTTGAAGTTATTTGCATAGATGACGGATCTTTGGATAAAAGCGGTGAAATTTTGGAAGAATATTCAAAACGCGACACAAGATTTAGGGTCTATCACCAGCAAAATTCAGGAGTTTCAGCAACAAGAAACCGCGGCGTTGAGCTGGCAAATGGTGAATATATAAAATTTGTTGATTCTGACGACACTATAGCCCCCCAAACGCTTGAAAAGTGCTATAAAATGGCAAAAGACGAGGACGCAGACATCGTTCGACATAACTCCATAGATGAGATCCGCCAGGGGCCCCAATTTGAGCTGATTTGGCCAACAACAGTTTGGGGAGGAATGTATCGGACGCGATTTTTCAAAGGAAACAATATAAAATTCGACACGGGGGCAACATATGGAGAAGATCAGGCCGTCAATTTGATCTGCAACTCAAGAGCAAAAAAAATTGTCTACTGTTCAGAAAATTTATATAACTATGTGAATAATCCAAACTCGCTGTGTCGCAATTCAAATTTTGAAAAATATTCAACCAGCCACGCAAAAAGCGTTAACGTCGTGTATGAAGACTGGAAAAAAAACGGATATTTTGAGAATGACCAAGCCAAAATTGGATTTTTAAATTGGTTTGCGGACATGAACCAATGGAAAGACAATTGCGATGTTAACAGGCTGTTTTTGGCCTCCATCGGCTCGGAACTTCTTGAAGACGATGTTTTGGAGCTTTTGTCGGAAGAAAAAAGAAATGCTATAAATAATATGAAAGATAGCGTTTGTGAAAGTTAAAAATTTTTGATTTGAGTTTAACAAGGTTTTGTGCGCTTTAGTTCGCGCCCTTGTTATTTTTTTGTATAATCCTCCAATTGACTTTTTAAGAGTTTTAATTTATCATAGAATTATAAATAAAAATAATTATTGATGTATACATTAAAGAAAGTGATAATTACAATCTATATAAAAAATAAAAGATATATACATGTGATTTTAAACTATGGTATAAATATTGTTAAATAAAGAGGAGGTTATCTCAAATGAAAAATCTAATTTTAGGCCATTTTAAAAAAACAATATCAATAATGATAATCG
>CADAPX010000010.1 GCA_902789925.1 Oscillospiraceae bacterium
ATTTTGCAATAAAAATTAGAAGTGGCGTTTTTTTTACGCGCCACTCCTGCTTTAAAGATATATTTTTAATTTTACCGATAGTCATATATATTGTCGAAATTATGATGATTTTTTAGCCACACCTGTCTGACTCGAGCTTGGTTTAGCTGATTCTTCTTTAGCTTCGCTTGGCTGATCCTCACATTTTTCAAGCTTAAATCTCTGATTATCACCACCGTGCACACCCCAGCAATGAATATTGGCGCCATTTTTGGCTTTCACACTACTGTAATCCATACAAAGACCATTACATTTAGACACAAGACAATAAAATCCTTCTCCATCTGGGACAATAAACCACTTCTGAGTGTTTCTTTTATTTTTTGTGCATTGCAATATATTTTTAGAACCGCCAAGCATATCAAGCATCTTTCCAGAACACATCGCTTTTATTGTGTAGTATCCACCTGAATGATACTGCAGTTTAAATTTTTGCGCATCTGTTCCATTTCTGCCAAGCAATTGAAGATTCGCGCAGTTATTTTTGCTACCATTTTTTATGCCCAGGCAATAATTCGGGTCAAGTTTACTTGATATTGTATAGATGCCGTCATTAAGGGCTTTCTGTGGCTTGGTTTGTGGATTAAAACATTGTATCATTGATTTTAATTGAATTTTCTCGCGAACTGGTAGTTGGTTTATTATGTTGTCTTGAAGGAGATCGGGATCTATTGATTCAATAAATGATTTTTGGAAGGAAGGCTTGTCTCTAACAACTGCAAATTCATGATGTTTCAAAATTAGATTTAAAAAATCAATCTTCATATCCAAGTTATTTAAATAACCCAAGTCTTTAAAATGACTGTATAAGTATTTAATGCCTTCAGTTGCAGAATTTCTCAATGCATCTCCAAAGTCTGGTCTTGTAATTAAAGACTGATTATTAAATCTATAGGTGTATAGCCTGTCCGGCATAAAAATCACTTTGGTTGCATGAAAATAACATAAAAAATTAAACATAACATCTTCATGCCCAAATCTTATTGTTTGAAAAAATTTAATGCTATTGTCTTTTAAAAATTTGTCTTTAAATAAAGCTCCCCAAGCGGCGAAAAATCCATGTTTGGTAAATAATTTTCTAAAATTATGACTTGTGTCATTGATAAATTCAAATTTTTCTGCATAAAGAAAACGAGCCCATGAATTTTTTGCCCTTTCACAATCTTTAACAGAATATCTAGTTATATCAGCATCGTATTCTTTAGCAACATTATAGCTTTTTTCAGCGGTAACATCGTCTATCATATCATCTGAATCCAAAAATTTTATGTATTCACCTTTGGCGATTTCCATTCCTCTATTTCTTGCTCCCGATAGCCCCTTGTTTTCTTGATGAACAACCACAAATCTTGGGTCAGATTTTGCATATTCATCCAATATCTTCCCGCTTCCATCAGTCGATCCATCATCAACGCAAATGATTTCAATGTCCTTTAGAGTTTGATTTTTAGCACTGTTTAAACAGTCTCTAAGCAAATTTTCAGGTGTGTTGTAAACCGGGATTATTATTGACACTTTTGGATTTTGTGCAAAAACTTTAAATGAAATTGTTGACAAAAGTAAAATCACGGTTAGCATTATTGATACTGCTTTTTTAAAACGATTTAAAATTAGCTTTTTCATAAAAACCCTCCTTAAATATGATAAATTTAAAAGACAGATTATTGTTTTTACATCAACATTTACTTTTTCTATACCATTTATTGTAAATTAAAAAAAGGAAAAATACAATTGATAAATTCACCAAATTTTCGAGTGATTTTTTGTTTAATTTGACGAAATGTGATATATTTTATATTAATCAAAAGTTGCAATAAAAAGCAGAAGCGGTGTTTTTTTTTGCGCGCCACTCCTACTTCAAATATGCATTTTTAATTTTACCGACAGTCATATATGTTGTCGAAATTATGCTGATTTTTTTGAATCAATGGGTTTGCTCGAGCTTAGCTTGCCCGCATCTTTTTTAGTCTCGCTCGGTTTATATGCTTTTTTCCTAATTTTAACTGGCTTTTTTGGCCTAGGTTTACCGGCAGTTTTTTGAGCCGTATTTGATTTGCTCGAATTTGGTTTATCCTCGCATTTTTCAAGCTTAAATCTCTGATTATCGTCTCCATGTATATACCAGCAATGAATATTAGCACCGTTTTTAGCTTGAGCACCATAAACATCCATACAAAAATCATTACACCTAGGCAATAAGAAATAATAACCATCTCCATCTGGAACAATAAACCACTTTTGAGCATCGGTTCCGTTGGCACCATACTGCCATATGTTAGTTCCATTTTTCTTGCCGGAATTTGCAACATCAATAAATTTTCCAGAACACATCGCTTTCATTGTGTAGTATCCGTCGGGATCGTATTGCACTTTAAATTTTTGCGCATCAGTTCCATTTTTTTGCCACAGTTGCAAGTTTGCTTTGTCACCTTTACTACATTGGTTTATATCTAAGCACATATTCGGGGCTAACTTGCTTGAAATGGTGTATATGCCGTCGTCAATGGTTTTTTGTGATTTTGCTTGTGGGTTAGCACGCCATATCATTGATTTTAGTCTGATCCTTTCCGCAATAGGCAATCGATTCACCACATCATCTTTAAGTAATTGGGGATGAATTGCACTTATAAATTCTTTTTCGTCAAAACAAATCTTATAATCACGCGAAGTCCAATCTTTGATATCCAACAAACATCCTAAAAACACAGATTTTACATTATCATTTACCTTTAGACAAATGCTTTGCAATTTCTCACTCATAATTTTAATATTATTAATAACCCCCCTTTTTTTGTCATCGGAAGCGAGACCGCCGTGTGTTAATGACATTGAATTAGCATGCCATTTATATAACATATTTGGGATATGTACAATTTTACCGGCCACACCTAAACATGTTACGCTAAATACAGTATCTTCAGTCCCTCCTCCTTTAAGTCCATCCCATCTCAAATTATAATCATTTAACAATTTTTTTCTGTAAATTCCATTCCAAATCGGTGCATATAAATTGAAGGCATACTTCAATAAACTAGACGGTTTTAACACTTCAATTTTATCAAAATTACTCGCATGACAAAAAGGAAATTTTACAATATCTGCATCATATTCTTTAGCGGCGGTATAACATTTTTCCGACGTAGTGGGGTCTATAGTATCATCACTATCTAAAAATTGTATATATTCTCCTTTGGCAAGATCCATTCCTTTGTCTCTCGCCACTGCAACCCCGCCGTTTTCTTGATGAACAACCACAAATTTTGGATCAGACTTTGCATATTCATCCAATATTTTCCCGCTGCCATCAGTCGATCCATCATCAACGCAGATGATTTCAATGTCCTTTAAAGTTTGATTTTTAGCGCTTTCTAAACAGTCCCTTAATAAATTTTCAGGTGTGTTATAAACTGGGATTATTATTGAAATTTTTGGATCTTCTGCAAAAACTTCAAATGAAATTGTTGACAAAAGCAAAATCGCGGTTAGCATCATCGACATCAACTTTTTAAAGTTATTTAAAATTAGCTTTTTCATAAAAGCCCCTCCTTAAGTATAATAAAATCAAGGTTATGTAAAAATTAAACAAATTAGTATGATTGGCGTTGCTTTTTTAAACCATCCCCTTTCTTGAAATTTTCCCAAATCCCATCTATCTAAGCATATCACACTTTTTGACAAAATGCAAGATTTTTTGGAATCTTTTCAGCTTTAGCGGTTTTTCCCAAGTCGCCCTTGCTCAAGGATGCAAGCCTACCACTTATCACGGACGCTTTCAAAGGGACTTGCCCTCAAGCAAGGTTTAATACTAAAGCCCGTTGTGAGACGGAGGCGCCCCCTTGGCTTTTGCATGTTTTTTTAAGCGTAGTTGAGGATAATATAATTTATTGAAAATTTTGATTAAAGAGTCGGACATTTTAAGCAAGGAGCGATTGAGGAGACAAATATAACCTTCCAAAACCTAAAAATCAAGGTCGCTTTGTCTCGAATTTTTGAGCAAAATCACATAAATTTTACTTTGACATATCCGCAATTATTTCTTATAATAGAATTACGCTGAAACCGATGCGAATTTTTGACTATTGTTAAACGGGGGTTTGGTGTGTCTAAAAAAATTAGAGAAGAAATTGAAAATCTTGCAAAGCAGATTGAATATCACAATAATTTATATTATAATGAAGATAATCCGGAAATTTCTGATTATGAGTATGATATTTTGAGCAGGAAACTTGCGGATTTGGAAAAAAAATATCCTCAATATAGGCTTGAAAAATCGCCTATTGCGCATGTTGGCGGCGTTGCTTCTTCCTCTTTTGAAAAGGTTTTTCACAAGGTTCAGATGGGCAGCTTGCAGGATGCTTTTGATTTTAGTGAATTGCGACAATTTGACAAGCGAGTTAGGGAAAAAATTTGTGAAATTTCATATGTTGTTGAGCCTAAGGTTGACGGGCTTTCTGTTTCGCTTGAATATGAAAACGGAAGGTTCGTTCGGGGCTCAACGCGCGGTAATGGGTTTGTTGGAGAGGATGTGACCCAAAATTTAAAAATGATTTCTTCAATTCCGCAAACTATTGGGGGGAACATTCCCTTGCTCGAAGTTAGAGCAGAAGTTTTCATGCCAACAAAAAAATTTCAAGATTTGGTCCTGAGCCAAAAAAATTCAAATGAAGCTCCGTTTAAAAACCCTAGAAACGCCGCTGCGGGGTCTTTGCGACAAAAGGATCCTTTGGTTGTTTCGTCAAGAGGGCTTGAGGCGATTGTTTTTAATGTTCAGCGCCTTGAGGGGATTGACCTTATTTCCCACTCCGACTCAATTAATATGCTCAAAAATCTTGGCTTTCAGACCATACCCGAGTCTGTTATTTTCGACAATATCGAAGATTGCATAGCAGAAATAAATAATATTGGAAAAAGAAGACGTGAGTATTCGTTTGACATAGACGGAGCGGTCATTAAGCTGAACTCGCTTGAAAATCGGCAAAAGCTTGGTTCAACAGCTAAAAATCCGAGGTGGGCAATTGCCTTTAAATATCCCCCAGAGCAAAAGCAAACAACCCTTCAATCAATTGAAATCAACGTTGGAAGGACGGGAACTTTAACGCCTGTTGCCATATTTGAGCCTGTTGTTATAGCTGGAACAACCGTTAGCAGAGCATCGCTTCACAACCAAGATTTCATCGACAAAAAAGACATCAGAATCGGGGACACAATTTTGGTCAGAAAAGCCGGAGAAATTATACCAGAAGTCATAAAATCTCTAAAACACCAAAAAAACAGCGTTTCATATAAATTGCCCCCGAATTGCCCAATTTGCGGCAGTTTAGCGGTTCGAAACCAAGGAGAAGCGTCAACCAGATGTGAAAATCCGTCATGCCCCGCGACGATAGCGCAAAACTTAATTCACTTTGCGTCTAGAGAGGCTATGGACATTGTTGGTTTAGGCGAATCTAATGTTAAAGCTTTAATTCAATCCGGTTTGATCCAAGACGTTTCCGACATATATACTTTAACGAAAGATCAGGTCATGAAGCTCTCGCGCTTTAAAGACAAGTCCGCTCAAAATCTGGTTGAGTCAATCGAAAATTCCAAGAAAAATCCCTTGTGGAGGCTTGTTTTTGGCCTTGGAATCAGGGGAGTTGGCGCAAGCGTTGCAAAATTGCTCTGCAAAAATTATGATGATATTTTTGGAATTATGGGGGCAGGATCTGATGACCTTGCTGAAATTGATGGAATCGGCCCAGTTTTAGCAGCAAACATTGAAAAATTCTTTTCTCTTGACCAAACAAAGTCTTTGATACTTCGCTTGTCTTCGTTAGGAGTGAATATGAAATCAAATTCAAAAGACCAGAAGGAAGGTTTTTTAAAGGATTTAACATTTGCCATCACGGGAAAATTAAAAACCAAAACTCGAAGCGAAATTAAGCAGATGATCGAGAATTTTGGGGGGAAGGTTTCATCCAGCATATCATCCAAAACAAGCTATTTGATTGCTGGAGATGGTGCTGGCTCAAAACTTTCAAAAGCAAGAAATTTAAACGTCAAAGTTCTTAGAGAAGACGAGGCGCTTGAAATGCTTTCAAATTCTTAGTTTTTAAAGCAAAGGAGCTTAAAATATGGACATAGAAATAATGCAAATAGCAAAATTATCAAGAATCAAAATCGATGGAGCGGTTGCAAAAAAGGTTGAAGCAAATTTAAATCGAATAATTCAAAGCATTAAAGATCTGCCTGAATTTGACCAAAACGAAAACTTTTTCAATCCCGAAAATGTGATGCAACTTAGAGCTGATGTTGTTAAAGATTTTGGGTTTGATCGAAATGATATGCTCAAAAACGCGCCTCAAGTTAAGGCGGGATGTGTTGTTGTCCCTAAAAAAATTGACTAGAAAGGAAAATATTATATGAATCTATATCAAATGCCAGCATCTGCACTTTCAAAGATGATCAAATCAAAGGAAATTTCTGCTCTGGAGCTTTCAGAAAGCGTCTTTTCACGCATAAAATCCGTTGAGCCAAAAATTCAAGCATATATCACTTTATGTGAAAAAACTGCCATTGAAACAGCAAAATCCGTTGATCAAAAAATCTCTCGGGGGGAAAATCTTTCGCCTCTGGCTGGAATTCCGATTGGAATCAAGGACAATATATGCACAAAAGGCACGCTCACAACCTGTGGTTCTAAAATGCTTTATAACTTTGTCCCTCCGTTTGACGCAACAGTTGTCGATAGGCTGAAAAACGCCGATGCTGTGATAACTGGGAAGCTCAACATGGACGAGTTTGCTATGGGGTCTTCAACCGAAACTTCATATTTCAAAACAACAAAAAATCCATATAACCTAAACTTTGTCCCTGGAGGAAGCTCTGGAGGGAGCGCGGCCGCAGTCGCTTCGGGGGAAGCAATCCTTTCTCTGGGTTCAGACACGGGAGGCTCGATCAGGCAGCCAGCTTCATATTGTGGGGTTGTTGGGCTCAAACCAACCTATGGCGCAATTTCGAGGTATGGGCTTGTTGCTTTTGCTTCTTCGCTTGATCAAATTGGGCCAATAGCCAAATGTGTTGATGATGCTGCGCTTTTATATTTGAGTATATATGGACATGATGAGTTGGATTCAACAAGCGCCAGAATTTCGCCCTTTTCCTGGGAAATTGAAAATCAAGACATATCCATGCTCAAAGGCCTAAAAATTGGGATTCCCAGGGAGTATTTTTCAGATCAAATAGACAAAGAGGTTAAAGACGCGACTTTGAATGTTTTGAAAATTCTGGAAGAAAACGGGTCGCAAACTTTTGAAATATCTTTGCCAAACACAAAATACGCTTTAAGCGCATATCACATAATATCTTCGGCGGAGGCTTCATCAAATTTGGCAAGATTTGATGGGGTCAGATACGGATATCGCGCCAAAAACTATAAAACGTTAACGCAGATGTATGAAAACACTCGCGCTGAAGGCTTTGGAAACGAGGTCAAGACAAGGATAATGCTTGGAACATATGTCTTGTCTTCAGGCTACTATGATGCATATTACAGGCGCGCAAAGCTTTTGCAAAACAAAATATCTTCTGAATTTAGCGAAGCTTTCAAGAAGTGTGATGTTATTTTAACGCCAACTGTTCCGACAACTGCTTTTGAAATTGGATGTGAGATTGATGACCCAGTCAAAATGCGATCAAATGACATGAACACCGCATCTTCAAACATAGCCGGCGTCCCCGCAATCAGCCTTCCTTGTGGGTTGAGCAAAGACGGGCTTCCGATGGGATTCCAGCTGATTTGTCGCCATTTTGAGGAGGAAAAGCTTCTGAAAATAGCAAAATGCTGCGAAAATTTGATTGGTGAGATAAAATTGCCAAATATTTAACACAGGAGGAAAATTTTAGATGTCAAGTAAATATGAACTGGTTGTTGGCCTGGAAATCCACGCTGAATTATCCACTAATTCGAAAATATATTGCTCGTGTCGAAATAAATTTGGCCTGGAGGCAAACTCAAATTGCTGCCCTATATGCACCGGAATGCCGGGGACTTTGCCAACTTTAAACCAAAAAGTTGTTGAATATGCTGTTAAAATGGGGCTTGCGACAAACTGCAAAATAAACAAAATTTCCAAGCAAGATCGAAAAAACTATTTTTACCCCGACCTGCCAAAAGCATATCAAATTTCTCAGGCGGATATTCCGATATGCGAGAATGGATATTTAGACGTTTTGTTGAAAGATGGGAAAATAAAACGAATTGGAATAGAGAGAATTCACATTGAAGAAGACGCGGGAAAGCTTTTAAAAATGCAAAATTTCGACGAGGCGCTTGTTGATTTTAATAGGTGTGGAGTTCCTTTGATTGAGATTGTTTCAAAGCCGGATATGCGCTCCCTGGAAGAGGTTAAAGCATATCTTGAAACTGTTAAATCATACTTAATATATCTTAACATTTCTGACGCAAAAATGCAGGAAGGCTCGATGAGATGTGATGTTAATGTTTCGGTTCGGCCGGTTGGGCAAAAGGAGCTTGGAACGAGATGTGAAATGAAAAATGTCAACACATTTAGCGGCGCTGTTAAGGCGATAGAATATGAATATAGGCGCCAAATTGAGGCGTTGGAAGAGGGAGAGTCAATTTGCCAAGAAACCAGAAAATGGGATGAAAAATTATCTCAAACGGTTTCGATGAGAACAAAGGAAAATTCGAAGGATTACAGGTATTTCCCTGAGCCCGACCTCAAAAATATATCAATATCCCAAGAAGAAATTGAAAAAATATCAAGCCAAATTCCCCAAATGCCAAACCACAAAGCCATCAGATATATTAACGAACTTGGGCTTAGGCAGGTTGAGGCTCAACTGATTGCGGAAAATTTTGAAAAAGCTCGTCTTTTTGAGAAGACCTTGGAAATTAACAAAAATATTAATATAAAAATGCTTTCTAACTGGATTTTGGGAACAGTTTCTGAATATGTTAACAAAAGTCATAAAAATTATAGTGAAATTATCACGCCCGAAAATTTGAGCAAGATAATAATATATATCCAAAGCGGAAAAATTTCAAATTCTTCCGGAAAAAAAGTGTTTGATCAAATTACATTGGACAATTCCCGATCGGTTGATGAAATAATTTTAGACCTTGGACTAGAACAAATATCAAATACTGATGAATTAGAGGCGGTTGTTAAAAAAGTTCTAGATAGTAATAAAAAAATTGTCGATGAATATAAAAAAGGGAAAACGAATGTTTTGGGATATTTGGTTGGGCAGTGTATAAAAGAAACAAAAGGAAAGGGAAATCCTTCAATTATTAGAGATATTGTTACTGGAACCATTTAATTTAGTGTGGGTTTAAAATTTTTTGCTAAATTTTTTATTAAAAACCCCTTGCAAATTAAAATAAAGTATGTTATAATTGTCAAAACGCTTATTTTTGTATTTTGACATGTGAACATTCGGGCTCCGTGCGGGTGAACTCTATGAACCATGTCAGGCAGGGAACTGAGCAGCATTAATTAGATGTTTCGCTGCGTCATGGACTCACCTGAGTGTTCACGTGTGAGAATATAAAAATTCGATCCTTTGGGGCGATTTGAGCTTTTAGGCTGTTTGTTGGGGGTGTCATTTTTAGAATGTATGTTGCGCTTTACAGAAAGTGGCGCCCGAGAGTTTTTGACGATGTTGTTTCCCAAAAACACATCACGCTGACTTTGAAAAATGAAATAAAAGCCAACAAAATAGCTCACGCATATCTGTTTACAGGCTCAAGAGGAACTGGGAAGACGACTTGCGCTAAAATATTTTCTAGGGCGATTAATTGCCCCAATTCAGCGGATGGCGAGCCGTGTTGCCGGTGTGAAATTTGCAAAGGGCTTGAAGATGGGAGCGTTTTGGATGTTGTTGAAATGGACGGCGCCAGCAACAACAGCGTCAATGATGTGAGAATGTTGAGAGATGAGGCGAGCTTTGTTCCGGGTGTTTGTCGCTATCGCGTATACATAATAGATGAAGCCCATATGTTGTCAAACAGTGCTTTTAACGCGCTTTTGAAGATAATGGAAGAGCCGCCTGGTCATGTTGTTTTTATCCTGGCAACAACCGAGATCCACAAAATACCGGCGACTGTTTTGTCCAGGTGTCAACGCTTTGATTTTAAAAGGATTTGCGCCAAAGCGATCAGCGACAGGCTGCTTTATATATCTTCAAAGGAGAATTTCACTCTAACCAAAGACGCTTCCGAAAAAATTGCCATGCTTTCTGACGGGTCGGTTCGCGATGCCATATCTATATTGGATCAGTGCGCAGCTTGCGCGGATTGTGTTGATTTGGGAACTGTTAACGACGTTTTAGGGCTGGTCGATAAAACATACATCTTGAATCTTCACAAAGCTTTTAAAAGGAAAGACGCTTCTTGTGCCATTAAAATAATTGATTCGCTATATCAAAACTCTAAGGATATGGCAAGCCTTTGCGAAGAGTTGATTCAGTTTTATCGGCAGGTTATGCTGCTTGTTGTTTTGGGGCTTGATTCGGATTTGGGCGCGAATTGTGGTGAGTTTTATGATGCTGCAAAAACTGTTTCGAAAAACATAGATTTAAAAGACGTTATTGAATTTTTAGACTCTTTTCAAAAATGTTCGGATAATTTGAAAAATTCTTCCAATAAGAGGCTTGGGCTGGAGCTTTGCGTTTTGAAGTTGTGCTGTGATTTTAAGCCTGAAACTTCTCGAAAAAATGAAATTTCTGGTCAAAAATTTGCTAATATGTCCAATAAAAGTGATTTTAGTTCAAAAAATTCTCAAATGGATTTTGGTTTCAAAAACTCTGATTTGGCGTCAAATGATGTTTCGCCTCAAAATTTAAATGGTGCTGCCGCCTTGAACGCAAAGCCGCTTGACAGCTGGCAGGATATACTGGACGATTTGCGTGATGTTGATCAAGCCGGAATGTTGTCTGGATTTTTGGCTGGGTCCAAGGCTTTTGTCATTGACGACAGGTTGTTTATAGACTCGCAAAGTCCGATTGTTTCGGACATGGTTTTGAAAAAAAAGGCTCTCATAACAAATGTTATCACCAAGCGAACAGGGAAAAAATATCGAATATTTTTAAAAAAATCGAAAAATAATAGGCATGATGAGAATAAACTAGAAAAAATTTTGCAATCAGCCAAAGAAGCTGGGATTGTTGTTGACGAAGAGTAGTTTTTGAATAATTGTTAAAATATTTTTAAATTTTAGTCAATGCAAATTATAATTTATTGAGGAGGAAAATTTATGAAATCGAGATTGCCATTTGGTTATGGAAACCAAAAAAATGATATGGCTGAAAAGCTGCAAAATGTTCAAAGAAAAATGCAGGAAAGGACAGCTGAAATTGAGCAAATGACCTTTTCGGCGCAGTCTGGGGGAGGCGCTGTTCGGGCGGTTGTTATGGGCGACAAGAGCTTGAAATCTCTTGATATTAAGCCTGATGTTGTTTCGGTTGATGATGTTGAAATGCTTCAGGATTTGATAATAAGCGCAGTTAACGAGGCCCTGAATGAGGTCGATGCATACACAGACAGTGAAATAGAAAAAATAACTCAAGGTCTTTCTGTTCCGGGGTTGATCTAGGCGATGTATGGCCAAGCGCTGACTTTGAAAAAGCTTGCTGAGCAGTTTGCGTCTTTGCCCGGGATTGGCCGAAAATCTGCTTGGAAGCTGGCTTTTTATATTTTAACTTTGGATAAAAATCGAGTCAAAAATTTTGCAGACACTTTGCTGGCTGCGCGCCAGAACATATGCAGGTGTGAAATTTGTCAGAATTTAACCGACAAAAATGTTTGTGAGATATGCTCAAATAGCGCGAGGGACTGCGATATAATTTGCGTTGTTGAGCAGCCCCGAGATATCATTCTTTTTGAAAAGTCCCGAAGTTTCAATGGGCTATATCACGTTTTGCATGGGCTAATATCTCCTCTGGATGGAGTTGGCCCGGATAAGCTGGCGATAAAAGAGCTTATAAAAAGAGTCGGCGGCGGGGCGATTTCAGAGGTCATATTGGCGACAAGCCCAACTGTTGAGGGAGAAGCGACTGCAATGTATATCTCAAAATTGCTCAAGCCCTTTAACATAACAACCTCTCGGCTTGCGTATGGAGTTCCCGTTGGAGGTGAGCTTCAATATGCAGATGAAATGACGATTTCCAAGGCGATCGAAAACAGGAGCAGATTGTGAATATTTGAGAAGGAAATGATTGGCTTATGCAGAGTAGATCTAGAAAAATAGTTGCTTTAAACAGGAAGGCGAGGCATAATTACTCCGTTGAGAAAGTTTTTGAAGCCGGGATTGAGCTTTTTGGAACTGAAGTCAAATCCATCCGAAACGGGAATTTGAATTTGAAGGATGGATACTGCGTTGTTGAAGATGGTCAAATTTATTTGTTGAATATGCACATAACTCCCTATGAAAAGGGAAATATATTTAATAAAGACCCTTTGCGAAAGCGGCGGCTTTTGATGCATAAAAAGGAGATTTTGAATCTATATAACTCGGTTCGGCTAAAGGGCTATTCTCTAATCCCACTTTCTGTTTATTTTTCAAATTCAAAAGTTAAAGTTGAAATCGGCCTTTGTCGGGGCAAAAAGTTGTATGATAAAAGGGCGGATATGGCTGCAAAAGATGCCAAACGCCAAATTGAGCGCCAGGTTAAGCAAAAGTTTAGATATTGAGGGGGCGTAATGGTTTCGACGGGGATAAAAAAATGTGATAAGCGAGTAGAGGAGATGCCAGCTCTATAAAAGGCATGCTTAAATTTTAAATGCAGAAAATACTAGAAATATAGGCTTCGTTAGAAACAATCGCGAGGTCCTTAGAGCGGCTTAATTAAATTAATAGCCGGGCTTTTGCTTGGGTTTTGCTGCAAACCAAGTGAAGCTATATCGATTTAGCAGCGGACAGCTCATTGAATTTCTCAAGTCTTTGAGCGGTGATTTTTGAGATACTTAAGCTTTGCGGTTTGCTTGTTGTCTGTTTGGCTTGGGGAACGCTTTTAACAACTAAGATACACTCGTAGAAAGTCATGTGGATTTGTTTTCGGACAGGGGTTCGACTCCCCTCGCCTCCACCATTTGTTTTGCTGTATTTGTGATTGCTATAAAAAATCTTAAAGACAGGTGATTATATATAATTTTTAAAAGTTTATAGTAAACTTTATTATCACTTTGTTTGCTGATGATTGGTTGTTTTATAAAATATCGAAGCTGCCTTAAATAATTGGAGGAATATGAAAATATGCAAAAAATTTATCGTAATAGTGATTGTGATTTAAAAATATTAGACAAAAAGACTATCGCTGTTGTTGGATTTGGCAATCAAGGCCGGGCCCATGCTTTAAACTTAAAAGACAGTGGAGCAAACGTCATTATAGGCCTTCACGAAGCTAGCAAAAGCGCAAACAAAGCATTGGAGGCGGGTTTTGAGGTTTTAAGCGTTGCTGACGCAACAAAAAGAGCTGACGTAATCATGATTTTAGCGCCGGATGAACGTCAAGCGCAGATATATAAAAACGATATTGAGCCGAATTTGGATTCTTCCAAAGCAATAGCCTTTGCGCACGGTTTTAGCATTCACTATGGGCAAATAAATCCTCCAAAAAACGTCGATGTTTTCATGATTGCGCCAAAAGGACCTGGAATCCGCGTTAGAGATGAATATGTTAAAGACTCTGGAATTCCATCGCTGGTTGCAATATATCAAGACTTCACGGGAAATTGCCTTCAAATTGCTTTGGCTTATGGAGCGGGAATTGGCTCAGCTCGCGTTGCGATAATTGAAACAACTTTTGAAGCCGAAACGCAAACGGACTTATTTGGCGAGCAAGCTGTCCTTTGCGGGGGCGTTTGTGAGTTGATGAAGGCTGGATTTGAAACGTTAGTTGAGGCGGGCTATAGCCCTGAAAATGCCTATTTTGAATGCATCCACGAGCTAAAATATGTTGTTGATTTGATCCACAGTGGCGGCTTTGATTTTATGCATCGCGCCGTTTCAGACACAGCTGAATATGGTGGATATATCGCAGGAAAGCGCATAGTTACGGAGCAAACGAAGGACGCAATGAAAGAAATTCTTCGCGACATAGAGAATGGAACATTTGCAAAAAAGTGGATGGATGAAAACAAAAATGGGCGCGCTAAAATGAACGCTTGGAGAGAATCGGCTGCTAGAGAGCTTTGCGAAACATCTGGAGCCAAGGTTCGGGGTCTATACAGCAAAAACTGATCAAAAATTTTGCCATATTATATAAATTTTGAAGGGGACTTTTGCTGTGTTTTGTGCGCTTTTTCAAATGGAGGTGAAATATTGATGAACAAAAAGTCTGGAATAATTAACGGAATAATAATTGTCGCGTCTGTCATATTTTTGATGGCATATATAATTTTTGTTGATGGTTTAGACAAAATTCTAAATGCGTTTTCAAACTGCAAGCCTGTTTGGCTTTTGGGCGGGGTTTTGGTTATGGTTGGGTATTGGTTTTTAGAGGCGCACACACTCAACCAAGGCCTTAAAATTTTCAATAAAAAGCTGAATTTAAAATACAGCGCAAAAAACTGCATGATTGGGCAATTTTTCAACAGCATCACCCCTTCTGCGACCGGCGGCCAACCTGTTCAGGTTTATTATATGAAAAAATGCGGAATAGAATATGGCTTTGCGACCGGCGCTTTGCTTCTCAAATTCATATCTTTTCAAATTTCTTTAACAGTGATATGTCTTTTTGTTATGTTTTTTAAATTTAACGAATTTGCCAGGGAAATTCAAGGATTTTCAGCGTTGATGTTGATTGGATTCGCAATCAACACATTTGTTGCGGTTATTCTTTTATTGATCGCTTTCAACAAAAAAATAGCTTTGATTATTGTTAACTTTTTTGTTAAAATTTTGGGCAAGCTGCGAATATTTAAAGATGTTGATGAAAAATTAGAATTTGTAAACAAAGAAGTGGACCTGTTCAGCGAAGGATTTTCAACTGCAATTGAAAATAAAATGGTTGTTGCTAAGATGTTTTTGTATAGCACAGTTCAAATTTTGTTGTTTTATTTAGTAAATATTGTCATTGCATTTGCTCTTGGAGTTAAAATGGACCTGGCTTCAATCTTCCACATCATTGCCGGCGCTGCATGCATCCAAATGAGCAGCACATTTGTTCCTTTGCCTGGGGCTGCTGGGGGCGCTGAACTGTCATATTATGTGATATATGGCAGCGTTTTTGAATCTTGGCAGATAAGCGCGGCGGTCCTGCTCTGGAGAATATACACGTTTTATATGCCGATTGTTGTCGGCCTGTTTTTTTCAAAAGACTTGTTTGGCAAAAAGGTTGACGAAAACACGTTTAGCAATTAAAAAACCACAAAAGCAACCTCCCAAAAACACCTGGGCAAGGTTGTTTTTCGTTTTCCAAAATTAAAAACTGGCTGGGGTGGAAGGATTCGAACCCTCGGAATGCCAGAGCCAGAATCTGGTGCCTTACCGCTTGGCGACACCCCAATAACCCAAAAACAGCGGCGAAACCTAAATGGCTGGACCGGCTGGATTCGAACCAGCGGAATGACGGAGTCAAAGTCCGTTGCCTTACCACTTGGCTACGGTCCAACAAAAAATCGCCTTAAAAGAGAGTGGGGTGGATGGTGGGATTCGAACCCACGACCTCCAGAGCCACAATCTGGCGCGCTAACCAACTGCGCCACACCCACCACATAAACAAAAATCCTCCACCTGGCGCGCCAATCAGGGCTCGAACCTGAGGCCTACTGCTTAGAAGGCAGTTGCTCTATCCAACTGAGCTATTGGCGCATCTAATTAATGCAGTAAGACACAAACAATGGAGCGGGTGATGGGAATCGAACCCACACAACCAGCTTGGAAGGCTGGGATTCTACCATTGAACTACACCCGCAATATAAAAGCTCGACCGCGACCTCAACCGGATCACGATAATGATTATATCACAGCGGCTAATCATTGTCAAGCTCAAAATCAAAATTCGGCAATATGCACAAAAACACACATCAAACTTCAGCAATTATTTAGCATATTACACAAATAGCTCTAAACCCCCAGAGGCTTTTTGCTAGCATACATCTTCTCCAAAAGACGCTTTGGAAGCTTGATGTGTTCATTTTCTATGTCCATTTTAACTGAACGAGAAGATTTCAAAGTTTTGATGAATTCTTCGGTATAATCCTTGTTTTCTTGCTCCTGAAGAGAAAAATAATCCATCAGGCCTTCAACCTTCATCTTATTGTTCCTGTCGTTTAAAGACAAAATCTTATTCACAACTTTTCTGTCTTCTTCATTTTCAACCTCAACAACATCGTTGTCCTCAACCTTGTGGTTCACAAGCTCGTCCATAGAAACATTAAAAAACTCCGCAACCTTCTTAACCTTTTCAACGCTCGGCGAACTCTTTTTCCATGTATAGAGTATGCCCCTTGAAATTCCGATCTGCCTCTCAAGCTCAAAAATTGTTATTTTACGTTTGTCACAAAGATTTTTAATGATATAAAATATGTTCAAAACCCCAACACCCCGTTTAAAATTATAATTTTTATTGCGAAAGCTATTGACAATTAATTTTTGAATGATATAATCAAAGATGTGGTTAAAATATAGCCACCGCCTGTCATCTGTTGACTACACCATTATAATGTTTTTATTTTATTTGTCAATTTATAATTGTAAATTATGTAGAAATTACCATAAAACCAACAGTTCGTGGCGGAATTTTTGTTGAAATTGCTCATTAGTTGTCTATTTAAGCTCTGTGAAATTTTTTGCATCATTTGCTATTTCGCTCAACGTTTTGTGGTCATTTTCCAAAACGGCCAATATGCATTTATATATATCCGTTGTTTTTGACTTCATTTCCCTTTGCATTTTTTGGGCGAGGTCTTTGGTTGGGCAAAACAGCTCCAAATCCATCAAATTGCTCCCTGTTTCCTCCAAAACTAATTTTAATATATATCCATCTGTTTGTTTTTTTATCAACACAGTCCTGTTTTTATTTTGGCGATCTTTTTTTATCAAATTTTCTATCCCAACCACTGTTCGGCTTATTGCCGTTTTTGGAACATTATTCCTCAAAGCTATCGCAGTTTCTTTCCCCAGATTTGTGACATAAAGATATTTTTTATCCCCGCTGCTGCTTGGCTTTTCTAAGATATGCTTTGTTTGAAGCAGTTCCTTAATTGCTTGGCAAAAACTAAAATAGTTTACAGTTGAGTTGGTTTGAAAGACGTCGTTTAGCTGATATTTTGTAAATAATATATTGGTTTCATATATAACACAACATATTAAAATTTTTATTTTATACATATTAGACAAATTTCCGGGCGATATGTCCAATGAATATGTGTCTTTTGCCATAATTATATTCCTCCCAATGCCGCGTGTTATGTTTTTCGAAACTTTCTGTCTAGATTATACCACATAAATTAGGTTTAGGGAACAAAATTTTGAATTTTAAATATATATAACTTTAATGTAAAATTTTTAACGATAAGGGGTTGATATTTTTTGAGCGCGCTTTTTAGTAACATTATTTTGTGGGCTAGCATTGTTTTTTTAGTTGCTTTTTCTGCGTTTTTTTCTTCATCTGAAACCGCCTTGTCAAGTTATAATAAAATAAGGATGAAAAAGTTGGCGGCTGATGGGAATAAACGTGCTGACAGGGTTGTTAAACTAAGCGACGAATATAGCAGAGTTTTAACCGGAATTTTAATCGGAAACAACATAGTCAACATAGCTGCATCCACGATTGGAACGCTGATTTTCACGTCATATTTTGGCGCTATGGGGGCGGGCATATCAACAATATTTTTGACAATGATTTTGTTAATTTTTGGGGAAATTATTCCAAAAACGCTCGCTAATGATAAGGCTGAAACCATCTGCATGAAAAACGCTGCAGGTATGCAATTTTTTGTTTTTTTATTTGGGCCATTAATTTTTGTTTTCGATAAACTCAAAGGTTTTGTTAATAAGCTTGATAAATCTGATAAACAGCCAACAATAACAGAACAAGAGCTAAAATTTATGATTGAAGAAATTGAAGATCAGGGAGTTTTGGAAAACAGCGAAAGCGAGCTTGTTCGATCTGCGCTTGATCTAGACGAAGTCACCGCAAGTGAAGTCATGACGCCACGAGTTGATTTGGTCTCGGTTGAGGTCAACGAAGAATTGGAGAAGATAAAGAGCGTGTTTTTGAATGAAAGATATTCTCGTTTGCCGGTCTATGAAAAACAAATTGACAATATAATTGGCGTTTTGAGCGAAAAAGATTTCTTCAGGGCATATTTTTCTGAAGAGGATTTTAATATTAGGAATATGTTGAAAAAAAATTTACTAATCCCTCCAAAAACGAATATTTCCGAATTAATGAAAAAATTTCAACAAGGCAAAACTCATATGGCAGTTGTTGTTGACCAATATGGCGGAATCGAAGGTGTGATAACGCTAGAGGACATATTGGAAAAGCTGATCGGAAACATATATGACGAAAAGGACTCAAGAAAAAATTGTGTTATAAAATTAGGCGATAATACTTGGTGGATAGATCCGGATATCAGCGTTTACGAAATGTATAAAGAAGTTTGCGACGGCGAGTTTATGGGAAAGACCGCCAGCAACACAGTCGGCGGTTGGGTTTTGGAAAACCTGGAAAAGCTGCCTGATGAGGGGGATGCTTTTTGTTTTGACAATTTAGAAGTTTCTGTTTCTAAGATGGAGGACAAGCGCATCGTTGGCGTGACAATAAAAAAAATACGACAATGATCAGTCATCATAATCTTCCAATAGTCTATCTAATTGCTCAATATCTTCCAAATATATCCCTTCTTTCAAAAGTTTTTGGTCATATTCTGGCAATATATTAGTTGGCTTATCCAAAATGTCTATTGGCTGGTTTTTTCCAGTTTCAAAAACATTGATTTTGCCGCCAACGTCTTTAACCAAATATTTATAACCTTTATTGACAGCAGATTGATTTTTTTCAACTTCAATTTGCACTGGCTCTCTCGTTGCGTTTATTAACGAAAAAAGTATACACCCAACCATTATTATAAACATTGTTGAGGTTATATAGGCCCATATATATTTTTTTGACTTCGCTGGCATTGTGATTCCCCCTAATATATTTTCGATTTATTTCAAAAATAATAATATTATTGATTTTTTGGCGCACACGCATAGATTAAATGTTAATAAAAAGCGTTTTGTTTATTATGCACAATTTTTACTAAATATATTATGAAACAGACATTAAAATTGTTATCAAGCCGCAAGAGCCTTTAAGCAGCTTGATTGTTTTTAAAAATTCTAAAATGAACAAAAATCACTAATTGTATTTTGGTTTTGGGTTAGATTTGTCCCCTCAAAATCCCCTGCTTAAAATATCCGACTATTTGTTTAAAATTCTCGACAAATGCTAATATCCTCAATCGCATTCTAAAAAAACGATGTAGCCAACAGCTTAAACCGCCGCCCGCTCACAATGGACTTGAGTATTAAACCTTCCTTGAGCACAAGTTCCTTTGAAAGCGTCCGTGAGAAGTGGTAGGTTGGCGTTCTTGAGAGGCCCATTACTTGCCTTCTAAATTTTATGGCAACTTTTGATTAATATAAAATATGTCACATTTCGTCACATTAAACAAAAAATCACTCGAAAATTTGGTGAATTTATCAATTGTGTTTTTCCTTTTTTTAATTTACAATAAATGGTATAGAAAAAGTAAATGTTGATGAAAGAGAGGGAGATAGTTTAAAAAAGTAACATAAAATATGCCAGTTTATTTAATTTTTACATAACTTTAATTTTATTATATTTAAGGAGGGTTTTTATGAAAAAGATTTTGTCAATAATGTGTGGTTTACTTATTTTAATATCAAGCGTTTTTAATGTAAACGTTTGCGCTAAAGAAGAGATACCGATCGCAATGTGTCTTGATAATAACTACACATTGCCAACGATTGTTGCCATGACGTCTATGCTTGAAAACGTCAAAGAAGGAACTGAATATAAATATTACCTTTTGGTTCCTGGAGATTTCACGCAAGAAAACAAACAAAAAATTTTGAGTTTGAAAGAAAAATATAAATCTAAACAGTTTGATAAGCAAGGCATGTGGGGAGCGGCTACATATTATAGATTAAGACTACCAAGTGTGTTAAGTAAGTATGACAAATGCATATATTTAGACGGAGATACTATTATTAATAAAGATTTATCTGAATTTTTCAATATTGATTTGGAAGATAATTATTTAGGTGGAGTTAAAGAGTTTGAGCATGGTCATGGTTCCTGGTATAATAAATTTTTAGAATCTTTTGGAATTAACAGCTCACAATATATAAACGCTGGCGTTCTTTTAATGAATTTGAAAAAACTTAGAGATGATAGACTGGAAGATAAATTTAAATGGTTTGTTGAAAATAAGGGGTGGGAATGTACGTTTCAAGATCAAGATATAATCAATATTTGTTGCCAAGGTAAAATAAGTCTGTTACCTAAAAGATATAATTGCAGGGGTAAAGGTGAAGATCCTTTAATAGAACATTGTGCTGGTTTTGAAAAGCCTTGGAAAGATCCTTTTATGTTTTTAGCTGAAAAATGGTGGGAATATGCAATAAAGAGTGGATTTTATGATAAAGCTCCAGCACCTTTGGAAATAAAGAAAATAAAGAAAAAGATTTTAGAAATGAGAGACAATCCTAAATCAAATGCAAAAACCATTGACGGCGGCATCTATATCATCTCAAGCAAGTTAGATTCAAACAAGTGCCTAGCCATAAAAGATGGTAGCAAGAATAACTGCGCGAATCTTCAATTGCTTGACAGAAACGGAACCGATGCGCAGAAGTTTAAAGTGCAATACAATTCCGATGGATACTACACCATAAAGGCGATGTGTTCTGGAAAGATGCTTGATGTGCTGGGCGGCTCTAAGAATATATTGCAATGCACAAAAAATAGGATTTTATTGTTTTGTATCTAAAAGTAACGATTCGTGTATGACTGTTGATGATGCTAATGTTTGTTGCTCAGGCATGCACGGAGGAGATAACCAGAGATTCAAGCTTGAAAAGTGTGGAGGATAAACCAAGCTCGAACAAGCCTGGCAATTCAAAAAAATCAGCATAATTGCGACAATATATATGACAGAAAGTAAAATTAAAAATGCATATTTAAAGCAGGAGTGGCGCGTAAAAAAACGCCACTTTTTATTTTTATTGCAAAAAGTTTACAAAAAATTAACAATTAGAATATAATTATATGGTAGAATTTGGTATAAATTTGTAGAATTTTGTAAAATAAAAAGCGAATTCTGGGAGGTTTAACAATTATGAAAATAAAAATTATTAACAAAATTTTAGCTGGCTTGCTTGCGGCTTCAACCATAGGGGCAGTAGCAGGTGGGGTTTCTGCTAATCCAAAAAAACATTTATGCAACCGCCAAAATATATATGACTTAAAAGAACCTTTCGAGCTCGAGCAATCGGCTGATGAAAGCGACGAGGAGCAAGACAAGCAAAAAAGTGACGTGAAGTGCAAAAATCAAGTTTCTCAATTTGTTTCTTTGCTAAACAAGACTGTTTGGAACGACTGGGATGAAGAAGATTTTTTAGAAATTTGTTTGGATTTTTCCGATGATGATTTTCTTGGAGAATGTTCTTTAAAGCAAAAGCTGAAAGTAACCGATATGTTGATTAAGCATTCACATTTGGAAGAATGTCAAGAACGGGTTGCAGAAATTTTGCGAAATTTTTCCCACTATAACTTTTTTAAAGAATATTATCTTGATCAAAGGATTGACATAACAGATGCATTGATTGAATGTTTGGGGCAAGATGCGGCCAGAGAGGATGCTGTTGAGGCTTTTTCAAATTTAGCATGTGATGATTTTTTCAAAGAATATTCCACTGGACAAAAGGTGAAAATAGCCAAAGCTTTGACTTGGTGTTTGTCTGAAGGAGAGTTTGATCTGAGCGTTTTAAGGCCTTTGAGGGGGATTTTGGAGGATTCTAAAATTTTTGAAAAATTAGACTATGATGAAAAGAGCTTATGCCTGGGCATTATAGAAAAATTTTGAGCCTGGTGGAAAAACGCAAAGTGAGGGTGATGTTTTTTTAAACGCATCACTTTCAATTTTTTTGATAAAACTTTTGGGTTGCTATAAAATGTAATGTTAGTGGTGTATGTGCTTATGCGAAGTTAGGATAGAGATATGATAATTTTAAAATGAGTCTTAAATTTATAGACTGGAGGGGTCGTTAAAGTGAAATTTAAATTTTTGCAAATGTTTTTAATTTTTTCGATTGTTTTTAGCTTTTTTGGAACATTCACGGTCTCTGCTGTCCCGCCTCCGGATAAATATAAAGATCTTTCGAAATATCCTCAAATGCTCAAAGATTGGTATAAAAGACGCACGGGCGGATGGATAAATTTGGAAAATCCTCAGAGCTACCACGAAAAAATCCAGTGGCTCAAGCTTTGGGATTCAACTCCGATAAAAACCAGGCTCGCCGACAAATATTTGGTGAAAGACTATGTTAAACAAAAAATCGGAGAAAAATATGTTGTTCCGGTTTTGGGTGTCTTTGATAAATTTGATGATATTGATTTTGATAAATTGCCGGATAGGTTTTTGTTAAAAGCAACTCATGGTTACGGCTGTAATATTTTGGTTTCGAGGAAGGCTCATTTTGACAAACGATTGACTAAAAATATATTTGACAAGTGGCTTCAGACCGATTTTGCTTTTGATTCTGGATTTGAGCTGCATTATCACAACATAAAGCCAAGAATCATTGCAGAAGAATATCTTGAAAACAACGGGGCTGGTTTGATTGACGTTAAAGTGCTGTGTTTTAATGGGACGCCGAAGTTTTTTACTTTTATTCGGGGGGAAGGAAAATCAAAGAAAGTTGAATGTTATGACGCAAATTGGAATCTTCAACCATTTTTATACACCCACCCCAAAAATGATAAGGATTTGATTAAAAAGCCGGATAATTTCAGCGAAATACTAGAATTGTCTTCAAAACTAAGCGAGGGATTCAGCTTTGTTAGAGTTGATTTTTATCTTTTAGACGATGGATCAATAAAGTTTAGCGAGTTGACATTCACACCGGATTCGGGAATAATGCAATTTAAACCTAAATTTTATAAATATGCTAAAATTTTGGGCGACCTAATAATTTTGCCTAAAGAAAAATATGATTATAGAAAGATATTTGAAGCGGATGAAGTCGATTAAGCAAAATTAAATATGTACACACCTCAAGCAGGAAAGCAGCGTTTTTTTCCAATGGTCATGGATAATTTGTTAAAAATAAATTCATAAAAATTTCACAAAATTTTAACACAATTGCTGACAATTTGTGATATAATCATAACATAGCTTGAAGTTACTTTTATGTTTTTTATGGTTTGAGGGAATGTTGAAAAATGAAAAAAAGATTAATTGCTCTTTTGAGCTTGTTGATTTGCCTGGGATCTTTAGCCCAGTTTAATGTTTTTGCCAGAGCTGGAGGCGGCCATGGAGGCGGCCATGGAGGCGGCGGTGGTGGCGGCCATGGCGGCGGGCATAGTCATGGCCGCAGGCATAGTCATGGCGGCGGAGGCAGAAGTTTAGGTCCTTTGGAGACATTATGCGTCCTGGGTTGTTCTGGTTTAGTTGCATATGGCGTTTCAACCATATCAAAAAAGCGCGCAAAACGAAAAATAGATGCTAGTGGGCTGAATTATAAACGCATAGTTATAGAAATTTCCGATGCATATTTTGCAATACAAAAAGCTTGGGCCGGCGGGGACATGACCCCAGCAAGAAGATACATGACTCAAAGATTATTTGAAAATCATCAAAAAAAGTTAGCAAAAATGGCAAAATCAAACAAAAAAAATATATGTGAAGATATAGAGCTTCTTTCAGTAACCCCTTGGAGATTTAGTAAAAATGGTTTTGGAAAGATATGTGTGAAAATAGAGGGAAGAATGATTGATTATATTATTAGAACTCCCAAAAAAGATGGATCAGATAATTTTTTGTCAAAATCTTGGAGAAATGTTCGCGAAATGGTTGGAAATTGTTCATCAAAACGCTATAAGCCAGAATGTTTTGCGGAATTTTGGACATTTATCAAAAATTCTCAAGGGCATTGGCAATTGGACCGCATTTCACCTTGCAATAATGGTTGATTAGCGCAGCAAATAAAACCTTAAGTATTATTTTTGGCAATATTTTAATTATTAATAAATGCTTGACATGTTTATTAAAATATGTTATCATAATTACAGAGAGGTTTTTGTCATTTTCTAGTTACATATATAAAAACCTCTTGAAATACAAAAATTTAGAAAGGAGGTTTTTAAAATGGAGGAAAACAAAAATTGTAAGTCAAATGATGAGTTGATGGACGATTCAATGGACGCCGTTGCTGGCGGAAAGAAAAAAAGCGGCTGGACTAAGAAACGAAAAGAAGCTCTCAGAAATGGTTATTGTCAAAACTTCGACGATCCTGAAGCAAAGTTCGAAGAAATCACCACTAACTACACATATGATCAATTTCAGGAAAAGCTCAGAGAAGCATGGGGCGGCTTTAAATACTAAACAATATTTTAACAGCTCAGACGTTTTTCAATTTAAATTTACATATTTTAAAAACCGCTTTAAGCTTTTACTTGCTTGAAGCGGTTTTTATTTAGAAAAAAAGCAGAGCCTATTTGCCTATAACTTTAACAACAGCAGGTGATATGCTTTGGTCTAGACTGCTTTCAACATCCGAGAAAATCTTTTGCAAAAAGCGATCCTTGTCCGTTTGAACTTCAAGTTCCAGCTGCATGCTTCCGTTTTCTGGATTAAATGTCATAAAGGCTTGGCAATTTTTAACATTTTCATGGTTTTTAATGAATTTTTCCAGCTTTCCGAGATCGTGATATTGAAGGCCTTTTACCGGATCTTCTGTTAAAACAACTCGCCCGCTGTTTTCCAAAAAATCAATTTGGCCGTCTGGCAGTATTCTTGCCGTTATTCCTGTGTCATATAAAATGACTCCTTTGCGATAAGGATATTTTATCTTTCCAACCAGATCTGTTGGCTCAAAGTCTTTTAAATATAGTCGCCCCCAAGCCCCAATAGGCTTTTTATAATAATCATCATCGAGGACATAAACCCTGACTTTTTGATCGTCGGAAACATTTTTTAAAAGGCTGTATCCCGCTTCATCGTTTAATTCTTTTGCGGTTATATAACAGGCGTGTGGAAACATTTCGCTTGGGATATGATGTTTTAACATACGCGCGGATTTTTCGGTCAGCATCGCATTTGCAATGTGTTCGTAGCAGATTAAAAAATTAGAAATCATTTGTTTGTCAAATCGATCTTTCCAGTATGTTAATTCTACAAAATATGAAATTGGACCTGACATAATCTCAATGTGAAATGGTATACAATCTTTTTTTATTGGCAATTGTTTGGCCGGAAAACCAGTAAATTCGCAAACATTATAAATATCACCTTGATATTGGAAAAACATTTCAATATGGTCAACATTAGAAAATTGGCATTTCATAGTGTCCATAATTTGAATTTTTGTTTTTTTGAGCAATTCCTCAACAGTTTCATGCGCAACGACATCATAACGACAGAAATAGCACTTAAAAAACGGGCCAGCGGTTTTTACAAATCTGGAATCATCGCGACCGCCGTGAGTGCTGCGAGTGAAAGTGTGTTTTAAATTTGAAAATATTCCAACAAGATAGTTAAAAGCTGTATATAGGAAAACATTTTCGGATATATTATGTTTTTGGCAAAAATATATCACGTCTTTCCTGCTAAAAAGTTCAAACTGTTTTTGAATATATCCGGGGTCTTTGCTGCAAAGCTCAGTCTTTCCTTTTTTGTTTAAAATGCTGCGCTCCAGGGTCAAGCCTTTTAACATGTTTTCATAATATTTCAGATCATTTTTGCGCTTTTGCTGTTTTTCTTCTCCATAATATTCGACAACATAGTCATAGAATGAAAATTTTTCCTTTTCTATTGTTTGCCCCATATAGCAGCTGTTTATGTCGTTTAGCAGTGTGTTTATTGTGACTCCGTCGCTAATAATATGTGATAAATCAAAAAATGAGTATTTTGATTTTGGAGTCTTAAAAAGCCGAATATGAAATAAATTATCCGTTCCATCAAATTTAAATGGCGTGACAAGATTTTTGGATATTTCCTCGAATTCTTGATCCGACACTTTTTCTATCTGGAGCTCAATTTTTCTCGAGTCATCGCGAAAAAGTTCCAGTTTTCCTTCTTCGTCTGGCTTTATAATTCCTTTTAAAGCGGGATGCGCGTCAATTGCTTGCAAAACAGCATTTTTTAACCTTTCCAAGTCAATATTTTCATCAAGTTCAAGCAAATTGGCCAGGTTTCCACGAGTAGTGCCTTTTTGCGCGATATAGTAGTTTTGAGGGTCTATGAGCGGATATTTTTCGCGAGCTGGGCAAGCTTTTTTCAATTGCTGCTTTGAATTGATAATCAAATCTTCTATTTTTCGGATTGTTCGATTTGAGCTTAGCTGATTAAAGGTTATTGACCGATCAAACGTTTTTTCAAAATCTTCTATCAGGAGCATTGACGCCAGAGAATTCAGGCCGCAATCAATCAAATCATCGTCTATTCCAATGTTTTCATTTCCGGTCACGCGGGAAACAGCTTCTAAAATTTTCTTTTGAAGTTCGGTTTGGGGCTTGGTTGAAAATTTATGACTTTCTTGAGAAATAGATTGAGGAGCGGTATATTTATGCCTGAGTATTTTATTTGATGATGTTTTTTCGAATGGCTCCTTCCGAACCTTCACGTCGGCTATTTGGCAATAGCTTGGAAAATTGGAATTGTGTTTTTGGATGATTTTTGAAATTTCGGATGAAATGTCAGATAAATTTGCGGCCTGGACATATTGAAAATTTGGATATACTTGAGCCACAATTTTGTCGCTATTTTCATAGACAATTATATCTTGAATCAAAAACTCGTCTGTAAAATCGTTCTCAAGTTGTTCTGGGGAAACATTTTCGCCATTGCTGAGTATTATCAAATTTTTCTTGCGCCCGGTTATATGCAAAAAGCCGTCATCATCAATATAACCCAAGTCGCCCGTTTTAAAAAAGCCGTCTTGTGTGAAAGCTTGCTTTGTGAGCTCAGGTTCTTTATAGTACCCCATCATAACCGACGGGCTTTTAACTTGAATTTCTCCATTTTGTATGCGAATTTGACAGTTTTTAACTGGCTTTCCAACTGATTTAATTTTGTCCTGGCGATCAAAATTTGGCTGCAAAGCTGGAGGTGGCCATTCAGTCAGGCCATATCCTTGCGCGATGTTAATTCCAGTCTCAATTAAATTTTTTTCAAGGGAATCCGGCAAACTTGATCCGCCAATAAACAGCCAAAAAAGATTTTTTCCAAATATCATGTTTTTGACTTGGTCTTTTGGCAAATCTGGGTTTTGTTTTATGGTCATGAAAAAATAATTAACCAGCATTTTGGCTATCATGGGGACCATGAAAATTTGCGTTGGGTTAAATGTTTGAATTGACTTTTGCAATTGTTTCAAATCAGAGCAAAGACACACTGTAGACCCATATCTGAGGGGCACCAAGAAATTTCCGTTTAAAGCGTAAATGTGGTGAATGGGGAGAATGCTGAGGAAAATTTCATCGCTTTGAGGGATTGGATGAGATGGCGCATCAAAAGAAAATATAGCACTAATCTCGTTTAAATGCGATAGCATAACGCCCTTTTGGCCGCCTGTTGTCCCAGAAGTGAAAATTATCAAAGCTTCTTTAAGCGGATCAATTTCAGGCAAAGCCGCCTTCCCCAGGTCAGAGTTAATAATTGAATAAAAGTTACTTTCATAATCAACATCCTGCAAGCAGATAAATTTTATTTTTCGACTTGCTATTTGTTTTTTAACATATGTTGCAAAAGAGTGGTATTTAAAGTCAAAAAATAAAACATCAACATCAGCTTTTAATAAATTTTTAATGAGGTTTTCTCTTGATATTTGGTTGTCGATTGGAATTGCGACGCCATTTCCTCCAAAAACTCCAAATAAAGAACACACATATTCATATGAAGCGCTCCCAATCAACGCAGCATGAACGCGATGACCTAAAATTTTTTCAAGACTTGCTATATATCTCGCCATTTTTTCGGAATCTTTAAAAGTTTCTAAAAAGCTTTTTTCAAGAATTTCTTCTTCCTCTTGCCATTTGAGAAATGTTTTGTCGCAAAAATTTTCTGCGGCGTTTTTAAGTAAATCAAACATATTTTTCACATTCTGTTTTTTTATTTCACTGAGCATACCCTAAACCTCCCCATATATTCTAAAATTTATATGATTTTGAAAACATCAATTCGCAACCACATTAAAATTATATCACACAGTAAAAAATTTGTCAAAAATTAGTAGTATTATGCTGGATTGGTTGCCAGACTTATTTTTTTCAAAAAAGCAAAGCCTCTTGACAATTAATGATAATAATTTTAAAATAGAATGCGTGGTTTTATTTGTTAAGTTCAGATTGAAATTTGTATGGTTTTCACAAAATATTTAAAGTTAGGAGATGATTTTTTGTGAAAAAAGCTGCTTTACATATCATCAAAATTTTGATATCATTAGCGTTGTTTGTTGTTTTTTGCATATTTGTGATGCCTTTTGGGGGATATTGTGCTGGGCCCGAAGTTTCAATCGTAGTGCCAGTCTATAATGTGGATAAGAATCTTTTAAAAAATTGTCTGGACAGCGTTAAAAATCAAACTTTGAAAAACATCGAAATAATTTGCGTTGATGATGGCTCAACCGACGGAAGCGGCCTGATTTTGGATGAATATGCAAAACATGACTCAAAATTTAAAGTATATCACCAAAAAAATGGGGGGCCGTCTCGCGCTAGAAATCGCGGAATTGAGATGTCTTCGGGCGAATATATACAATTTGTTGATTCTGATGACTGTATATCGAAAAATATGTCCGAAAAGCTATATAATTTAGCAAAACAAGAGGATGCAGACATTGTTAAATGCGGGTTTTATTCGCCTTTGTCCGCTGGAAAAGCGTCTCCAACTCGAACGCGTTTGGGGTCTATATTTGGGATGATAGGGTCTGGCTATGTATGGGATGGTTTATATAGGTCGCGCTTTTTAAAGGAAAATGGCCTAAAATTTGACGAATTGTCAAGCCTAGCTGAAGACATAAGCTTTAACATGACGTGTTTCCCTAAGGCTAAAAAGACTGTTTGTTGTTCTGATAAATTATATTGCTATAAGTATAATAAATGTTCACTGACTCACACAAGAAATGATCAAAAAGCTTTGGCGAGTTTGGCTCAAAATTTGAGTTTTGTATATAAAAACTGGAAAGAAAATGGTTATTTTGAAAATGATTCCGCCAAACTTGAATTTTTAAAATGGTTTTTGAGTTTCGGTGGTTGGCTGAAAAAAGACGGCGCGCTCCAATTATTTATGGACGCGATTGGAAACGATTTAAAACAAGACAGCGCCATAGATTTGTTGCCACTGGGACAAAGACTTGCTTTTAGGAAGATGAAAGCCAACTATTTGAATAAATCAGCTTGATTTAAAATATGGTTTTTTAATTTCAATATAATGGAATTGGGTTTGAAAAATATGAACAATATACTTGAACTAAAGGATATATCTATTTCTTTTGAAGGAGAACAAATTCTAGATAAGTTGAATTTATATATACGCGACAGAGAATTTGTCACTTTTTTGGGACCTTCTGGCTGTGGCAAAACAACAACTCTGAGGATAATTGCGGGCTTTTTAAAGCCAGATTCGGGTGAAGTTTTTTTTGATAATAAAAATATAACAAACGATCCGCCCCACAAGCGCAATGTCAACACAGTTTTCCAGCGATATGCTCTGTTTCCCCATCTAAACGTTTTTGAAAACATAGCTTTTGGCCTTAAAATAAAGAAAATGCCTAAAAATGAGATAAAGGAGCGCGTTTCCAGGCTTTTAAAAGTTGTCAATTTGGAGGGGTTTGAGCGTCGTCGGCCATTCCAGCTTTCCGGGGGCCAGCAGCAAAGAATCGCGATTGCGAGAGCCTTGGTTAATCGGCCTAAGATTTTGTTGCTTGATGAGCCGCTTTGCGCTTTGGATTTGAAGCTTAGGAAACAGATGCAGCTGGAGCTAAAAGAGATGCAGCAAAGTCTCGACACAGCTTTTATATATGTCACTCATGACCAAGAAGAAGCTTTAACAATGAGCGACACTGTTGTTGTCATGAATGAGGGCGAAATCCAGCAAATTGGGACTCCGGAGGAAATATATAATGAGCCAAAAAACGCCTTTGTTGCGGATTTTATCGGCCAAAGCAACATATTAAATGGAGTGATGCTTAAAGACTATAGGGTTTATTTTGCAAAAAAGGAATTTGACTGTGTTGATAAAGGATTTAAGCCGAGGCAGCCTGTTGACGTTGTCATTCGGCCTGAGGATTTGCAGATTGTTCCAAAAGACAGCAATAGCGCAAAATTTGTTGGCAAAATAGATTCTGTTGTTTTCAAGGGTGTTCACTATGAAATGGAGGTTTACGCTCAAAATATGTATTGGTTGGTTCAAACCACTAAACATTTGAAAAAAGGCGAAGAGATTGGGCTGAATTTTTCGCCGGATGATATTCATATAATGTCAAAATTATTCGATCAAATGACAAATATTATGATGGCTACGGTTATTGATGAAGACACTATAAAATTTTTGGATGTTGAATTTAAAAGGGTTTTTTTGAACCTCGAAGTTGGATGTCAAGTCAAACTAACCATTCCCCCCGAAAGCATCCACCTGGTTTCCAGCGATTTTGCTGATATAGTTTTGCCGCTGGACTCGATAATATATAAAGGCGCATATAACGAAATGTATTTTTATTATGAAGACGAGGAGGAAAATGACAAATATATATTAGTCCACTCGGAAAATGAAGAGGAAGTTGGGACAGAGCTTGGTTTAAAATTTGATTTTAGTCAAGTGGAGGTTGAAAAATTTGAATAGGTTTTCTTTAAAATTTTTGCCATATGGACTTTTTATGATTTTGTTCACATTAATTCCGTTTTTAATGATAATTTGGTTTTCATTCACAAACGAATCGTGTGGATTAACATTTGAAAACATTTTAAAAATCGGGAATTATTGGGGGGTTATTGCGCGTTCTCTGGCTTTTGCTCTGGCTGCAACAATTATTTGTCTTGTGATCTCATATCCATTTGCTTGTTTTATCACTAAATTTTCAAAGTTAACGCAAAAATTATTAATTATTCTAATAATGCTGCCTATGTGGACAAATCTTTTGCTTCGAACATACGCTTGGATGACAATTCTAGAAAAAAATGGACTGATAAATAATTTTTTAAAGACTTTGGGATTGCCCCAACTTCGCATGATCAACACACCTGGCGCAGTGATTCTTGGGATGGTGTATGACTTTTTGCCATTCATGATTATTCCAATATATACAACAATTAGTAAAATAGACAAAAATTTAATTGAAGCAGGAAATGATTTAGGAGCAAACAGCCTGCAGACCTTTCGGCGAATCATCCTCCCTCTTTCTGTTCCTGGAATTGTTTCTGGAGTTTCGATGGTCTTTGTTCCAGCGACATCAACTTTCATCATATCTCAAATGCTCGGGGGAGGCTCAAACGCTTTGGTTGGCGATTTGATCGAGTCGCAGTTTATGGGATCGACATATAACCCATGGCTTGGTTCGGCGCTGTCTTTTGTTTTGATGATAATAATTGCTTTAATAATGGCAATAACTCGAAAATTTGATAAAACCGAAACGGAGGCTTTATTAAATTGAAAAATAAATGTTTGTTTCGAATATGTGTGACTATGGTGGTGATTTTTTTATATCTGCCAATTTTTGTCGTCATAATTTTTGCATTCAACAAAATAAAATCTCGAACTTTGTTTACTGGGTTCACTTTAAATTGGTTTATTGAGTTATTTAGGGATAGAGTCATAATAAGTTCGCTTTTTAATTCCTTCATTTTAGCAACGTTGGCTTCAATCATTGCGACTGTTATCGGGACTTTGGCAGCTCTACAAATTGTAAAAATGAAAAGCAAAAGCCAGTCTGTTGTTATGAATCTAAACTATATACCAATAGTAAATTCTGATGTTGTTATGGGAATATCGCTCATGCTGCTGATGATTTTTATACTAAATGTTGTTGGAGGGAGTTTGGGCTTTTTAACCGTTTTAATCGCGCATATCACAATATGTATGCCGTATGTTGTTTTGACTGTTTTGCCCAAGATCAGGCAGGTTGATCCGAATATGCTGGACGCTGCTTTAGACCTAGGTTGCACTCCGAGCAAAGCTTTTATAAAAATAATTTTTCCGCAAATAACTTCTGGTATAATTAGTGCTTTGGTCATGGCGTTTTCGATTTCTTTTGATGATTTTGCTGTCAGTTACTTCACAGCCGGCAGCTCGTTTCAGACTCTTCCTGTTTTAATATATTCAATGGCCAGAAAGCGGATCACTCCTAAAATCAACGCTTTATTTGCAATTTTATTAGTTTTAATATTAATTATGCTAATATTTATGAATGTTCTAGACGTTCGATCGAAAAAATTAAAAAATAAAAAATAAAACCAAAACGGATTATTTGGAGATTAAAATGAAAAAGTTGACTCGAGTGTTAAAAATTTCGCTCATTTTGTTTATTTGTTTGATTCAGCCGGGATGTTTGGGGAAAGAATATCCTAATGGTGAGTTGAAAATATTTTGCTGGGGCGAATATTTATCTGATGGAACAGCAAATTCTCTAAATGTGATAGAAGCTTTTGAAAAAGAAACTGGCGTTAAGGTTTCTGTTGTTTCAACCTTTGACTCAAACGAGCAGATGTATGCTAAATTGAAATATGGCAGCGTTGAATATGATCTAATTTTTCCATCTGAATACATGATATCGCGATTAATTGATGAAAACATGATTCAAAAGATAAATATTAAGTCCCTGAAAAACTATTCTGGCGTCATGCAAAGCTGCAAAGGAAGCGTTTTGGGATATGACCCAACCGACGAATACAGCGTTCCATACACATGGGGAACTGTGGGGCTAGTGTATAACGTCCCGCTGGTTGAAGAGCTGACGGGCCAAAAAGCGAGCGAGGTCGTCAAAGGATGGAGCGCTTTGTGGGATAAGCGATTGGAAAAAGAGATATTCATGTTCATAAATAGTCGAGACAGTTTTGCAATAGCAGAGAAATTATTAAATTTTTCTCTCAACACAACAAATTTAGACGAAATCAACCAAGCAGCTGCGCTTTTAAAGGCTCAGAAACCACTTGTCCAAGCGTATATTATGGACCAAATATTTGACAAAATGGCAAACAACGAGGGCGCAATAACTCCAGCCTATGCGGGCGACATATTAACTATGATGAAGGAAAATGAAAATTTGGCTTATTGCTTTCCGGAGGAAGGCTCAAATATGTTTGTTGACGGAATGTGTATACCAAAAAACGCACAAAATGTGGAAAACGCGCATAAATTTATAGACTTTTTGTGCAGAACAGATATCGCAACAGAAAATGCAAACTTTATTTCCTATTCAACTGCGATAAGCGGCGCCTGGGAAAATTTATGCGAAGAAATTAAGTATAGCGAAATAGCGTATCCACCCGAAAATATTAAACAAAAGTGTGAAATTCATAAATATTTACCCAAACAAATCAACACACACATCGAAGAAATATGGACTCAAATCAAAAATTAGCCTAGTGCACAACTGTTATTTTGCTGCCGCCGCAGGAATTGTTTTGAGTTATTTGAATTTGAGATCGAATTTGTCCCTTTAATTCAGGAATATGTGATATTAGTCCAATAATTCTTCCTGATTTTTGCAGTGCGGATAGAGACTGGATGACGCTGTTTAAATACTCAGAGTCTAAAGTTCCAAAGCCCTCATCAATGAGCGTGGTTCCCAATTCAACCCCGCCAGACCGGCTGGAAATGACGTCACAGAGCCCTAAAGAAAGTGATAGGGAAGCCGCAAATGTCTCTCCTCCTGAAAGCGTGCTGACGTTTCGAACTTTTCCGCTAAATGTGTCGAATATGTTTAAATCCAAATCCTGCGAATTTATTTGATTTATTTTGGAAAAACTATACCTACCCGAAGTTATTTTACAAAGCCATATATTTGCGAATGTTAAAACTTCATTGACGCACGCCGACAGGACATATTTTTCAAACCCAATTCTTTTCCTGCCGCCTTTTGCGACTTCGCTCATGATTTTTGCGATTTTATATTGCTGCTCTAATTTTTGAATTTCATCATAATTTTTATTCAGCTCGCTCAAACAGTTTTTATTTATTACCAGCCTATTTATAAAATTTTTCTCTTGAGTATGAAATTTTTGCTTCTGAAGCTCCATTTGTGATTTTATTTTTTTTGCATTTTCAATTAGTTCTGGTTTTGATGTTTTTAAATCTTTTTCTAATATTTTCAATTCTGTTGTTTTTATTTCGATTTCCTTTAAAATTTTTTCACCCATAGCCACCTCTTTTTTAATATCTTCAATTTCCTCCAAAAATTTAAGAAAATTTTTCATAGAAAGGCCGGCGCTTTTTAATTTTTCATCTAAATCTTTTTTTGAATTTGCGGCTTTATTTTGAATTTCTAAAAAATTTGATTTAGCAGACTTTAGCTCGCCCAGCAAGGCGTTGAGCTTGTTTTCTTGGGTGGATTTTTGATCTTTAATTTCTTCGATTTTTTGGTTTAGCAAATCCTTATCGTTTAAAATTTTTGCGTCATATTTATTAAGTTCATCTATGTTTTCAAACTCATCAGGTATTTTTTTTACATAATCCAATTTTTGTTTAATTAATTGATCATAATTTGCGACAAGAGTGGTTTTTTCGAATTGAACCCTTGATATATTATCACCATAATCTATTTCCTCATCAATCTCGATTTTCCAGAGGCATTTAGGAATTTTTGTTTTTAATTCTTGGCGAATTTTTTTTAAATTTTTCTCACGAGATTCTATAAAATCATTTAAATATGTCAAATTTTCAACGCTATCAACATCTTTTGTTGATGAAATTAATATATTTATCTTGCCGTTGATTTTTATTAATTTGTTTTTGTTATTGTCAACTGTTTCCCGCAATTTTTCAATCATATCTTGATTTACTAAATTTTTTTCTTGCTGACCAGGTTTTTTTGGATGATCAAGTGATCCACACACAGGGCAGGGTTTGCCGCTTTTTAAAGTTTGCGACAAAATATATGCCTGCTGTTCATAAAATTTTCGACATCCTTCTAAATATTTTTTTTCACATTGCTTAATTTTTTTTTCACAAATTGAACGGTCATTTAATAGGCTAAGTAATTTTTTTAAATTTTCAATTTGCTTTTTTTCAGCCTCAGCCTCATTTTTTAAAACTAAAAGTTTGTTTTTAGCCTCTAAAATCTCAAGCTCTTCACTTGCTTTTTTTAACTTGGATTCTATTTTTTTTGTTTCACAGTCAATTTTTCTAATCAATTCAAAAATATTTCTAATTTCTAAAAGTTTAATATGTTCAAGATCAATCTTTTTTATTTGTTCTTGTAAATTTTTAATGCTTCCAATATTTTTTTTTGCAATATCTAGACTTTTATTTTGATTTTCAATTTTTTTCTCTAAATTTTCAACGCTATTTCTTTTATTTATCAAGTCATCGCTTAAATTTTGATATAACGAATATATTGATTCTGCTTTCTCGATTTTTCTAATAATTTGATTTTTTTTGTTAATTTCTTCTTTATTTAATTTATTTAACATTAATTTATCAATATATTCTTCAAGTTTTTTCTTTTCAATCTGCTTTTTTTCCGCTTGAACCGCCATTTGAATTTTTGCTTCAATATTTTGCAAATTTATGTCTATGTCCTTTAATTTTACTGTTAAGTCGTTTAATTCTGACTCGTCATCTAAAATTTGCTTTGCTAGCAGGTCAATAACATCGCACATCTTAAAATCTTCATTATTTATTGATTTTTCGGATTTATCATTATTTATTATAATATTTCTAATTTTTTCGACTGTATTTTTGTGAAATTCTTCATATCGCTTTAATATTTTTTGTTTGTGTTCAAAAATTTTGTTTGATATTGTCTCATATATTTGGGTCCCAAAAAGTTTTCTAAAGGTTTTGGATTGTTCCTCGCCTTTTTCAGCCAATAATTTTTGAAATTGGCCTTGTGGCAACATTACAAGTTTATTGAAATTAGTCCTATCTATTCCAATTATTTGATCATTTATTAAACAAGTTATTTTTTTTATATTATTTTCTATTTTTCCATCCGGCAATCTTAATTCAGCTTGATGCTTATGTTGCTTGAATCCTTCGCCTCGAGATTTTTTGACTATTTGATCTGGAGCTCGATAGATTCTATATTTTTTGCCCCCAGACTCAAATTCTAATTCAACATAGCACAAATTTTTTTCATCAGAAAAATCACTTTTCAAGCTTCTGGCTTCTTTTCTTTGTCCGCTGACGCTGCCATACAGAGCAAAGCAAATAGCGTCAAAAATCGTTGTTTTTCCAGATCCCGTGTCGCCAGAAATCAAAAACAAGCTGTCATTTTTGAACAAATTAAAATCTATCTCTTCAGTTTTTGCGTATGGCCCAAAGGCAGACATTTTCAGTTTAAGCGGTTTCATTTTTAAGCTCCTCCAGGATATTTTCAAAAAATTGCTTTTCAAAAATATTCATTTCTTTTCCAACGATATGCTGATAAAATTCCGAGAACAATTCGTTTGGGGACTTTTTCGTCACGATTTGAGCAGTTTGGACACTTTCTAATTTTATATTTACATAACTTAAGTCTAAAATATTTGGACAATTTTGTTTTATTCTAGAATGGGGATCTATAATAAACTGTTCATCTGTTAGCTGAATTGAAACATAGTCATTAGTTTTTGTTTTCATAATATCCTCAAATTTTCCCCTAATTATTCTTAAATCTCTCATCGGCTCAACAAATATCTTTTCAATTTTAATATTTTTTGCAGGGTCTATGTCAACAATTAAAACCTGCTTTTTGTGGTTTGCTTCACTAACAGAATATTTCAAAGGAGAGCCAGAATAGCGGCCATTTTTTCCTGCTTTTTGCGGACCGTGCAAATGACCAAGCGCGATATAATCGAACTTTTTGAACTTTTGCAAATTGATGATGTCGCTTCCGCCGATTGAAATTTCCGAGTCGCAGTATTCAAGATCTGACGCTCCAAAGTCCATATATGTTCCGTGAGCACACAATATGTTTATATCGCAGCAAATTTTATCATATATTTTTTTTTGAGCAACTAATTCAAGCGCCGCGTCAAAGCTCGAAATTTTTTCAACGCCAAAATATTCTTTAACCATAGCGGGGTCTATGTATGGAACAAGGACAAATCCGATCGATTTGGAATCGAAGTTTAGTTTAAAATGCGTTATTCCGCTGACGCCTCCGCAAATCACGAGCCCAGAATGTTCTAATATTTTTGAAGAGAAGCTTAATTTTTTCGGAGAGTCATGATTACCTGATATGATTAAGGTTGGTATTTTCAGGTCCAGGATCACTTTTGTCAAAAATTCATCAAGCAAAGCAACCGCTTCAGCCGAGGGAATCGCGCTATTATAGATGTCTCCCGCGACAAGCAGCAGGTCTATTTTTTCACTTTTTAAAACCAAAGCAAGCCAATCTAAAAAATATGATTGATCTTCAATTAAACTGTATTTATTCAAAAATCTTCCAATATGCCAATCAGATGTATGTAATATGCGCAATATATATCACTCCGTTTAAAAATAACATATAAACCATTTCTAATTATACTAAAATTTAAGCAAAAAAGCAACAAAAGCCGACAGCCACGCCGACCATCAGCTTTTTGTGTTGCAAAATTTTTGTGGGTAAAACTAATGCTTTACTCATTAATTTCAGTGACGACGCCGGATCCAACCGTCCTGCCGCCTTCACGAATAGCAAAACGCAGGCCGTTTTCTATTGCAATTGGGGTTATTAGTTCAACATCCATCTCAACATTATCTCCAGGCATACACATCTCTGTTCCTTCAGGGAGGTGGACAACGCCTGTGACGTCTGTTGTTCTGAAGTAAAACTGCGGGCGATAGTTGTTGAAGAAAGGAGTGTGGCGGCCGCCTTCATCCTTCTTTAAAACATAAACCGAGCCGCGGAATTTGGTGTGTGGATGGATTGTTCCTGGAGCGCAGAGAACCTGACCGCGTTTGATGTCTTCGCGAGCAACTCCACGCAGCAAAGCTCCTATGTTGTCTCCAGCCTCCGCATAGTCCAGGGTTTTGCGAAACATTTCAATTCCGGTTATAACAGTTTTTGCGCGATCCTCCGTCAGGCCAATGATTTCAACTTCATCCGAAATTTTCAGCTTTCCTCTTTCAACACGTCCTGTTGCAACTGTTCCACGTCCAGAAATTGTCATAACGTCTTCAACAGGCATCAAGAAAGGCTGATCTGATTTTCTTTCAGGCGTTGGGATATATTCATCAACAGCATCCATAAGCTCAATAATTGGGGCGTATGCTGGGTCGTTTAGGTCATTTGGAGCCTCCAAAACTTTCAAAGCTGAGCCTTTAATTATTGGAACGTCATCACCTGGGAAATCATATTCAGAAAGCAAATCGCGAATTTCCATTTCAACCAATTCCAAAAATTCTTCGTCGTCAACCTGGTCAACCTTGTTCATGAAAACAACGATATATGGAACGCCAACCTGACGCGCAAGCAAAATGTGTTCACGTGTCTGGGGCATTGGGCCGTCTGCAGCCGAAACAACAAGGATTGCTCCGTCCATCTGAGCAGCACCCGTTATCATGTTTTTGACATAGTCCGCGTGGCCAGGGCAGTCAACATGCGCATAGTGACGCTTATCGGTTTGATACTCAACGTGAGCAGTGTTGATGGTTATTCCGCGTTCACGCTCTTCCGGGGCTTTATCAATATTTGCATAGTCAACAAAGTCGGCTTGGCCTTTCATTCCCAGAGTTTTAGTTATGGCCGCAGTCAGAGTTGTTTTTCCGTGGTCAACGTGACCAATGGTTCCGATGTTAATATGCGGTTTATTTCTTTCAAATTTTGCTTTTGCCATTATTTACTCCTCCTCAAAGTTAATTCAAATACTGAATTTAATTTTAGCACATAATAAAAATTAATCAAGCGTTTTTCAATAAAAATTATTTTTTTGCGCGCGCAGACATAATCTGCTCAGAAATAGACTTTGGAACTTCAATATAGTGGCTCGGTTCCATGGAATATTGGCCTCTTCCCTGAGTCCTGGATCTCAAGTCATTTGAATATCCAAACATCTCAGACAAAGGAACACTTGCTCGAATTTCTTGAACTCCATTTCTCGGGTCCATCCCCTCAACCTGGCCGCGTCTTGAATTCAAATCGCCTATAACGTCTCCCATATATTCTTCCGGAACAACAACAACAACTTTCATTATTGGCTCCAAAATTATTGGATTTGCTTTTCGCATGGCCTCTTTGAAAGCCTGAGAACCCGCGATTTTAAAGGCCATTTCAGAAGAGTCGACCTCGTGATATGAGCCGTCATATAGCGTCACTTTGACGTCAACAACCTGATATCCAGCCAAAATCCCAGCCTGCATAGCGCCTTGAATTCCCGCATCAACAGCAGGAATATATTCTTTTGGAATCGCTCCTCCAACGATTTTGTTGATAAATTCATATCCTTTGCCAGATTCATTTGGCTCAACGTGAATTTTAACGTGGCCATATTGACCCTTTCCGCCAGACTGACGCGCGTATTTGTGGTCTATATCGACGGCGCCCTTGATGGTTTCTTTATATGAAACTTGGGGCGCTCCAACGTTTGCTTCAACTTTAAATTCCCGAAGCAACCTGTCAACAATAATTTCCAAATGAAGCTCGCCCATCCCAGCGATTATCGTTTGGCCTGTTTCCTCGTTTGTATATGTTCTAAAGGTTGGGTCTTCTTCAGCAAGCTTTCCAAGCGCAATTCCCATTTTTTCCGAGCCTGCTTTGGTTTTTGGCTCAATAGCAAGGCTAATAACCGGCTCCGGAAATTCCATAGATTCGAGAATTATTGGATGTTGCGAATCGCAAAGAGTGTCGCCGGTAACGGTGTTTTTCAGGCCAACTGCTGCAGCAATGTCTCCTGCGTAAACAGCGTCAATGTCTGTTCGGTTGTTGGAGTGCATCTGGAGTATGCGCCCTATGCGCTCGTTGCTGTCTTTAACGGAATTATAGACATTTGTTCCCGCTTCAATATGACCCGAATACACCCTAAAAAAGCAAAGTTTTCCAACAAATGGGTCTGTTGCGATTTTAAAAGCCAGCGCCGAAAATGGCTCAGAATCTGAGGATGGCCTTTCTTCCTCCTCCTCTGTTTCGGGGTTTTTGCCTTTAATTGGCGGAATGTCTATTGGAGATGGCATATAGTCAACAATTGCGTCAAGAAGCGGCTGAACCCCCTTGTTTCTGTATGATGTTCCGCATGTTACGGGAACGATTTGGTTTGAAATTGTCCCTTTTCTGAGGGCTTTTTTTATCTCATCGGCGCTAATTTCCTCGCCCTCGAGATATTTCATCATTATTTCTTCGTCAACCTCAGCAACCGCTTCCAAAAGTTTTGTTCGATATTCATCGGCTTTTTCCTTCAAATCATCCGGAATATCTGTTGAATCCATAACTTTTCCAAGGTCATCTTCATAAATGATTGCTTGCATTTTGACAAGGTCAACTATTCCAACAAAAGTGTCCTCAGCTCCGATCGGAAGCTGGATTGGAATCGCATTACAATTCAGGCGATCCTCCATCATTTTAACGACATTGTAAAAATCTGCTCCCATGATGTCCATCTTGTTGACATAGGCCATTCTGGGAACCCCGTAGTTATCAGCTTGATGCCAAACTGTCTCAGATTGTGGCTCAACGCCTCCTTTAGCGCAAAAAACAGTCACAGAGCCGTCCAAAACCCTCAAAGACCTTTCAACCTCAACTGTAAAGTCGACGTGGCCTGGAGTGTCGATAATGTTGATTCTATGGCGATGTTTTCGCATCATCTCGGGATTATTTAAAAACTCGGTGTGGCTCCAGTAGCAGGTTGTCGCAGCGGATGTTATTGTTATTCCGCGCTCCTGCTCCTGCTCCATCCAGTCCATGGTCGCAGCTCCATCATGAGTCTCGCCCAGTTTTCGATTTATTCCCGTATAATAAAGAATTCGCTCTGTGGTTGTTGTTTTTCCAGCGTCAATGTGAGCCATTATACCAATGTTGCGGGTCATTTCAAGCGATACGTCTCTTGGCATAACTTCCTCCTCAATATTAATGGGTTTTAAACCATATTTTGATGTTTATATAATTTAATTTACTTTAATATTCAAAACAAATTTTCGAAATAGTCATAAATATATGACATAACCTGGCAAAAGCCCATCTACCAGCGATAATGAGCAAATGCTTTGTTTGCTTCTGCCATTTTGTGAGTGTCTTCACGTTTTTTACACGCTCCGCCCGAATTGTTGACAGCATCCATAATCTCCGCTGCTAGGCGCTCTTTCATTGTTTTTTCATGGCGATTGCGTGAATAAAGCGTCAGCCAACGAAGTCCAAGAGTCTGGCGACGATCTGCGCGAACTTCGATTGGAACTTGATATGTCGCTCCGCCAACACGACGAGCTTTAACCTCCAAAACTGGCATTATGTTTTCCATAGCTTCTTGAAAAGCTTCAAGCGGATCTTTGTCTAATTTTTCTTTAACAATTGAAAATGCGCCATAAACAATCCTTTGCGCAATCCCCTTTTTTCCATCCAGCATAACGCTGTTTATTAAGCGCGTCACAAGCTTAGATTTATAAAGCGGATCTGGCAAAACATCACGTTTTGCAATTTTTCCCCTTCTTGGCACTTTTCTTCCCTCCTCCATAATTTATGATGAATTCACAGGTACTCGAAAGCAATAACCCCCCGTTAGCGCCAATTAAGCAAAAAAGCATAAATTTCGTTAAAAAGCTAAACTTGCGTTGCAAATCAACAAAAACATATTAAAAACTTAACTGGCCACATGCTAGGTTTAAATTCAAATGAGCTTACTTTCCAGCCTTAGGACGCTTCGAACCATATTTTGAACGAGCTTTTTTCCTGTCGGAAACACCCTGTGAATCTAAAGTTCCGCGTATAATGTGGTATCGTGTTCCGGGCAAGTCCTTAACACGCCCACCGCGAATTAAAACAAC
>CADAPX010000011.1 GCA_902789925.1 Oscillospiraceae bacterium
ATAAACCTGCGGCGCTTTTTTTTTTTCTCCGCATGATTCTTATATATGCCAGCTTCAACCGAGCAAGGCGTTGTCGCAAAACTTGAAACTGCGATCACTGCAGCAAGCGTTTGTTTGATAATCTTACGTTTCATAGATAATCTCCTTTTTGTCTTTATTAGATTCAAATTAAAATCATGAATGAAAAAATTTTTGATTTATGCGTAAATTTAACAGTATAATTTATTTTTTTAACAAAACTAATATTTAGATGGTATATTCCACCAATTTTTTAATGTATTTTTATATTTTTGTTCAATTAAACCCTGGCTTGCCAATTGATCGATGGCGTTAGCTGAAAATTTCCTTGAATTTTCTTCGCTGCAACATTGGCCAATTATGTTGATTATTTTTGAAACTTCATCTTTTGAATATTTTTTAAAAGATCCATAAATAGCCAACTGTTCAATAGTTTTTGCAACAAACGGTTTGGCAGCAGTATTATTTGAAAATTTATCTAAAGACTCAACTATTTCTGCAATTTTGTCAGCAGAAAATCCCGAAAAGCACTTTTTCATTGCCAGACAAACAAAAGCTTGTAAAACATTTTCAGTTGCGTCCTGAGCGTCCGAACATTTATATAAAATGGAAATTATTTGAAAAATTTCATCTTCAGACCATCCGCTTAAACAGTCACGCCAAGCTAAAAATGTCAAAAGGTTTGCAGCTAATTTTTTAGATTCACAATCACCATAAGTATAATTTAAGGCGTTTATTATTTTTTTCGTCGTATCCTTTGGCAAATTATTCAAATAATTATTAACTAACAATTTATGGATGCATTTTAAAGAACCCAATCGGAGTTGATCGTTTTCTAAATTTCTAATTAATATATCATTTATTCTTGCAATTTCAGATTCAGTCGCATTATTTAAACATTTATTGTCAATCAATTTTTCAATAATATTTATAATATTTTTATGATTTTCATCGATTTTGTAGATTTTTTCCAATATATCTACTGTTTTTCCAATTTCATATTTAAAACAATCAGTGGCAAACAATTTATCAAAAATGTTTATAAATTGTATTTTAATTTTAGCATTTTTAACAACTTCACTCAACATGTCCATTAGCGCAGACATTTCTTCATTCGAACTATCTTTCAACAATCCGTCATCGATTAATCTATAAATGATAAAAATAGCATTGTCTTGAACTATTTCTAGATCAGAGCACATCTTTAGCAAATTTAAAACCTGCAAAATTTCATTTTTTGAGCAATTTTTAAAATATTCATTTGCAATCAACAATAAAATGATATTTCCAATATATAATTTTGCCATATTATTTTTATTACATAAACGCAGAATTTTTAATACATTTGAAATTTGATTTTTGTTGTAATTTTTCATAAAATTATTTTTGGCCAGAGTATATATTACTACCATAAAATTATTTTTAACACTATCGTTGACGTCATTTTTTAACAATATGTCTATTTTTTTTATGATTTCATCTCCAAATTCATCATTAACAAGCACAGAAAACGCGTATTCAACATATATTATAGCGTCGGGGTCGTCCAAACATCTTGCCAAAAGATCTATTATTTTTTCAATTTCATCTTCGCAAAGACCTTGGCGCAACCTTTTTGAAGTTAAATTTGTGACGGATAGAACAATATTGGGTTTGAAAAAATATATTGGACCATTCATGTTTTTATGATTAATGCAAAAATCTAAAAGTTTCATCACTCTAAAAGCTTCATATTTTGAAACATTTCCCATACACCAATTTTCTCTTGATATCAAATATTTAATAGCAGATGCCAAAAATCTTACCGAATCAATATTATCACATTTGCCTGCAGCGCATTTTTCCAAAATCTCAAGCAACTTCGAAATATTAGCGCTTGATAAATCTCCAGTCACTTCTTCTGCGCATAAAACTTTAATTGTTCGCAGAATAAATTTGTTATCTTCATTGCGTTTGACGCATCTATCTAAAATATTTATTATTGGGCTTTTTGAGCAGTTTATCAGCAATTGGTTATCAATTAATTTGCAAACTAACATTGAAATTCTTGGTTTAAATTTATTAATATAGGAGCATTTTTCAACAAATTTAAAAATTGGTTTTATGTCTGTTAAATTGCTTTCAAAAAAATTTTTTTTCAAAAGTAACCCGATAGTGTCGATTAAACAGTTTTGCACATTATAGTTATTGCTATTCAGACATCCATAAATTATTTCTGTTAATAATTTTTTTTGATCTTTTGAGCAGTTGTCTATTAAACCTCTATCTATTAAACGTGCTGTTGAATATAAAACTCTTGTATGTGTTGAATTGCCATTGCTGCAACGATGTAATATATTTATTAATGATTTTATTTCCTCTTGAGAACAATTTTTAAAGTGGTCAAACTCAACAATATTTAAAACTATATATGAAACTTCAGACTCTCGACCGCCTTCGTCTAGACATTCATTTAAAGTTTTTGTGAGTTCACTCATGGTTGTCTTGGATCCATTTGTTAGAAAATAGTTGGCAATAACAAGATATTTTTTGGTCGACTCGCTATTGCAGCATTTTTCTGACATACATTCTATTTGTTCAAGTGAAAATTCTTTCAAAAAGCCATTATGAAACAAAAACAGGGCTATATTCAAAACCTTTGACGCAACAAGACTGTCATTTAATTCGCTTTCAGGCAATTTGCTGTTGTCAATTAATTTAGACAGCATGTCCATCAGTTGTGAAGCTTTTGCTTTGGGATAGTTCACAAGGGCATTTCTTGAAGCCAGACTTGACAGATTATGCAGGACATATTTTGTCATTTTTGGGTCACAAACAAATTTATTTAATATATCAACTATCGCGATGGACTGGGCTTGAGAGCAGTTATGAAAGCGGTAATTCAAATTTAATATATATATATATTTTAAAGTTTTAACTTTTAAATCCGCATAATCAACAGCGCATTCAGCCATCAAATTTATTGCTTTGAGTGTGCCTTCGGGATCACCCGCAAAATATCCTGTATTAATTAAAACACCGCTTACTGTGAGAATATATAGCTTAGCGTCGTCGCTTGAAATGCATTTATGCAGTATTTCCATTATCTTCGACATATTCTCTTTTGAGCAATTTTTATACCATTTTTTTAATATAAAATCTCTAAACATAAGCGCAATATGATCTTTTTTTTCATAATTTTCAGCATGCATATTTAAAATGTCAAGCCATGGCCCAATTTCTTCATTGAAACAACCTATCTTCATGTAATACTCAGATATTTTATTAATGATATATAGTATATTGTGTTCAGCTACGTAGTTATCAGAACATTTACGTAAAATAGTTAATGGGAGTTTGAATTTTTCTTTGGGGCAATTGTCCCGGCAATAGTTTTGAATCAAGCAGCCAGTGAGATTTATAGTAGCACTTTTTATAAAAATATTATCAATAAATTTATCTAATATAGAAATTATTTTAATGATTTCTTCTTCTGAATAATTTTGTATATACTCCGATCTAATTAAAGACGTAATCAAATTTTTAGCAAATTTATTTAAACTGCTATCACTTGCATATTTTTCAATCATATTCATTATGAATATTTTATTTTTTTCTGAATATATTGTTGAAAAATCACGATCATTTAATAAATTATTGACAATATCCATATATGGTTTTGTGTTGTCGTCGTTGCAACATTGCTTCAACAAATTTAATAATATATCGACGTCTTCTTTTGAATAGTCTTTACAGCCATTTTTTAAAACAAGGATTGAAATAAGATGTGAAAATTCTTTTCTGACATTTTCATATTTCAAATTTTTATGATATTAGGTTTGAGATTAGGGAAATAAGCTGATCTTTATAGTAATAATCATAACAACATTCATCTAATATATGAAATATTTTAATGATTTCTTCTTTAGTTAATTTTTTTGCATTATCACAATAAATCACAAAGTCCGAAATGCTTGGAATAATTATTGCTTTTATTTGATCATAGCTTGCACATTTACGTAATATATCCAGAATTTGATGAATTTCTTCTTTTTTCATATTTTCAAGGATATTTTTAAATAAATGATTAATTATTTTTAATATGTTTTCTTTTAATTTATCATCATCAACACATCTGTCTAAAATTTGTAATAGAGTGTCTATTTCTTCCTCTTTGTATTTTTGTAAAAAATTGCTTCTTGATAATTTGGCAGCAGAAGACACTATGACTATTTTTGCCGGGCCGCAGTCACAGCATCTATTAAGTATGTTTAACATTTTTATAATCTGATCATGAAAATTTTCTTTAAAAATGCTTTTTTCAAACAAAAGTGAAATAATATTTGCAACATTTGCTTTTGAGGCCCCATTATCACAGCATTTATCCAATATGTTTAATATTTTGTCAAAAGTGTCTTTTTTAGAATTTTGGAAAATATCTTTCAACAGCCCATTAATAATTGAGTTTAAAACATTATTTTGGATTTCTTTGACTTGGGCGCATTTGTCAAGTGTTTCAAGGATCAACGCAATCTCTTCTTCCGAAGCGCCTTTTAGATCACATTTTGAAAATATATTGTCAATGGCATCAGAAGCTAAATTTTTTGTAGATATTTCATCAGATTTAGAAATTTTTGTTGAATCATTATTTTCAACACATCTGTTTAATATATTTATTATTTGCATATTTTTTCTTGGTGAAAACTTTTCTAAAAGTCCTTTGGATGCCAATTGAAAAACAACCTGCGCAACATTTTTTTTCGCATCATCATTATGAGAACATTTATTTAACATATCAAATATTATCGTCATTCGCTGACTAGAAAAATCATCAACAGAGTCTTTTTCTAATGAATTTTCGACAAAATTTAGAAATTGCTTTTTTATTTCATTGCTTTTTGCATATTGATTAAAGCCATGCATTATTATTTTAATATCATCATTAGTCCAATTCTTTGAAATCCATTGATATATCAACTTTAAAGCCGAAAGGCCATATTTTCTAGCCACTTCATCATCATTAACATATTGAAATAAAGTCTTAATAACGCCAACAGCTTCTTTTTTGGAATAGTTTTTTAAAAGATTTTTGTCGCTTAAAGTCAAAATAGAATCCAAAATATGCCTTTTAGCGTTAATATTATCACTGCATATGTTTAATATATTTGTCATTGATAGAATTTCTCTTTTGCGACATCTTTTGATAAAATCAAACTGAGTAAAAAAATTTATTGAAGATGCGACCATTACTTTAGCATCATTATCATTTGAACAACTATCTAATATATTAACCATTGACGGCATATATTCTTTAGCGCGCTTTCTTGAAGCCAGATGCCTTGTTAGGTCTTTGAGAACTGTTGCAATATTTCCTTTAATACAACTCTCTTTGGATAAATTGTTTAACATATCAATTATTTTCAAAATTTGTCCTTCTGAGCAGTTTTCAAACGCGCCCTGCCGAAAAAGCAATCCAATAGCATCGGGAACTTTTGCTCGAGCGTCTTTGTCATTTGAGCAAGCAATCATCACGTCAACCAATTTGGGAATTTTTTCTTTCGGATATTTTTCTAAAAATTTTTTTTGGGCAAAATCAACAATTAAATCAACAATATTTTGTTTGGCGCCGTTTTCATTCGAACAATTAAGAATAATGTCAACTATTTTCAAAGCTTGATCTTTCGAGCAATAAGCAAAAAAACCTCGACTGAATAAATTATTAATGATATATGCGCCAGATTTTCGTGTGTAATCATTATCACAGCAAAAAGACAAAATTTTCAAAATATCTTCAAAATCTGTTTGATTAATTTGAAATTCAAAACTAATCAGACAAAAACAGTCAAAAACAACATTTTTAACATTCGGATTGTCAACATACCTGGAGAGCAATTTAATAGCACATTCAGCATTAAAATTTTGGACCAGTCTGTTGTTTAGAATATTAAAAAGTGTTTCAAAAATTTTCTTTTCTTGACCATATAAATTTTCTTTTTCTGTTAATTTTTTTATAATTTTTTCAATATCATTTCCACTAGCCTGAGATTTTTTTTCTAAAATATCAGACAATTGTTTAACTAAACTTTGAATTTCAGAAAAATCAGAATTATTATTTTTTGGTTTTGAGCCAGACTCAAGCTCAAAATTTTTTTCATCTTCTTCATCCCATGCGGCCACACAGTCGGGCTGAATATCGTCTTTCTCCTTGAATTCTTCGCTTTCTTCACTATCCTCTCGAGGACGATTAGTCTTATTTTGCAAAAATCTTTTCTTGGGCGGCAAAGCAGAAGCCAAACCAGGCGTTGCCATAACAGTTGAAGTTGCTATAATAATTGCCAACATTTTTTGAATGATTTTTATTTTCATCCATTTATGCTCTCCTTTACTGATTTTTATCACATATTTTCAACAACATGTTCAAATAATTATATCACATATTCATTAACTGAATGTTAATTTTTTGTAAACTTTTACATATTTTGGGTTAAGACAAAAAATCCACCACACTCAGGTGGCAGATTCTTTATCCATAAAATTTATCAAAACATTTTAAGAATTTTTTGCTTTTTTAATATAATCCATCAGTTTATCAATATTTTCTTTTGAAACCGATTTAAGCGACTGAGTTATTTTCAAAATGTCGAGGTATGAAGCGTTTTTGAAAACACTAAAAACTTTTTCAAGCTCATCTTGCGAATATTCTTCTAGATATCCCCCAACGATCAATTTGATAAATAAAGGAAAAACATCATTTTTAATTTTTGAATCTAGCGAATAAAACTGCAATGTGTCTGTGAGGCTTGAAAGGCCCTCTTGCTTTGACAGGTCCCTAAGATATCCTCTTTCAATCAAGATTGAAAACGCTTTTATAATATGTTTGCGAGCCCAAAAACATTCTCGACATTGTGTTAAAATTTCTAATAGATCTATAATTTGTGTTCATTTCTGGTGCGCTGATAATTTGAGGCAGGTAGGTTAACATGTGTTTATGATTTGAGTTGGGTTTAAACAATAATTCTTTAACATTTGGAAACTTTTCCGGTGAGAAAACTTCGAAAAATCCTTCGTCAATCAGGTGAACTATGATTTTTGAAGCTAAAAACTTGTGATGTTCTGTTGTTAAATCAAATCGTTCCAACAAATCTAGCATTTTTAAAGTTTCTTCTTTTGTCGCATTTTTAAAAGCGCAAGCTCTAGCTAATCTTGAAATTAAACCTAAAACAGCTTCTTTATTTTGCTCATTAGTAATATATTTTTTCAACATAGAAATTATTTTTAAAGCGGTTTCTCTTGATAAGCGCCAAGGGCCTTCGACATTAGATAAATATTTAATAGCATTTAAAATATCTTCTTGGGCCGAATCATTTTCTAAACACTTCTCTAAAATTCCCACAGATTGAGTGAGTTCTTCTTGGTTTAAAAAATTATTTTCAATCATAACTTTAAGGATAAATGCAAAATCTTTTTTATCAAAATCGTCAGAATTTGCCGTTGTTATTTTAATAAATTTAAATACTTCATCTTTAATTTTTGAGAATTCTTCGGCCAATTCCTCATTAAAATTTTTATAAATCTTTTTATCACAAATCGCAGCAAATGCATGTGAAGCAGATTTTTTAGAATTTTGATAGCCAATCCCTGCTTTTAATAAATTCAATATTTTTACTTGATGATTTTGTTTTAAACCTGGGCCGTCATAGTATCGGAAAGGGTTCTCAATTAAATTTGTAAGACTAGACAAAATATTACTTTTATCGCAACTCTTTTCATCACACGCGAGCAATATGTCTAACAATTTTTCACATATTGCATTTTCTGTTACACTCTGAACGTTAAAGAACACGATTTTATTTAACTCTAAAACAGCTTTGGAAACTTCCAATTTTAGGTCTTCATTTTTAGTATATTTTTCTAGCATTTCAAATATTTTCATCAAATTTGTTTTTTTAAAGTATTTAAAGCATTTATTTTTAGCTAATTCAGTAATAATCTCAATTTGTTGCTTTGGGTCCTTATTTTCTAGATATTTAAATATTTTTTCTGATATTTCAATTTGAATTTGTTTTATAGAATTTGAGTTGGCTTTTTTCGACATTTCTAGAATATGGTTTACAATATCAATATTATCATCAACTTTTTCAGGCCCAGTCTCATTTTTTTGGATATTGGCATTTTGATTTGCGTCAACATTTTCAGGCCCAGTCTCATTTTTTTGGATATTGATATTTTGATTTGCGTCAACTTTTTGCGGAACATTAGCTGGTTTTTTACTGCGCACATTTACAGTGGGTAGCACACTTGAAATAGCTCTTGTGATAAATTGTGTTGCGCTATAGTTTTGAGAAAATTTTGATAGTGAATTCAACAATTCTTTAAAGTCTTGACCGTTCCAATTTTTAAAACAAACATTTGTGTCTATACAACGAACAGCGTTCCAAACAATTTGTAATGCAGCTTGCTGCTCTGCGCACTTTGTTAAAACCTCAAATATTTTTAAGATGTCTTCCGTTGTCCATCCAATAAAATATCCACAATAAGCCAGTCGATCAATAACTCTAGCGGCGGTTGCCTTTGAAGAATCATCTTTAATACAAAGTTTCAACATACCTATTGCCCTTAAAATTTCCTCTTTGGATTTATTTTTAAAAGAACCTCTCATAGTTAATGCAAGAATGGAATTTGCGACGTTTTTTCTCGCGCCAACATCTTGACAGCAATTTTCTAATATTTCTATTGTTGTTAGCATATTTTCTTCTTCTTCAGCTATTTCAGACTCGTTTTGAATATTTGCTGATTCAGAAGCGTTTTCTTCTTGGGTCATTTCAATTTCATTTTGAATATTTTCTGAGTTTATATTTTCGTTGTCAGTAATATTATTTTGGTTTAATTGAACATTTTTTTCATCTTTTTTCTTTTTCTTTCTTAATTTTTCAAACATCTTTTCGAGTTTTTCTATTTCACGCTCTTCTTTAGATTTTCTGGGGGCTTTCGCAGCTTTTTTGTTTTTCCTTCTTCCCTTAATTTTTTCTGGATTTTTCTTCCTTCCGTTTCTCTTTTTTCCATTTTCTGCCCAAGGCGTGGTGCTCGTTTTAACTGCGCTTGTCAAACCAGGCGCTGATGAAATTGTTGCAATTGAAATAACAGCTGCCATAATTTTTTGAACAATTTTGCTTTTCATAAAAACATGTTCTCCTCTTTCAGTTTTTTCCAGAACAGTATATCAGATAAATAAATGTTAATTGTTAATTTTTTGTAAATTTTAATATATTTTTAATTTGAAAAACTCCCAGCACCTAGGCTGAGAGTTTTTTCTTTTCTCAATAATAAAACTTTAACACACAGACTCGTTTGGAAAGAGTTTTTTATGAATCATATCAAAAATTTCTTTATTACCACATTCTGAACAATTAAGTATTAGTGAAAATACCCGGTCTTTGTATAAAAAAACGTTATTGGAATTAATATAGCCAAAGTCAACCAGGTTTTGAACCGCAACCAAAACATCCTCCTTCATGAAAGGAGAATATTCAATACATTTTTGAAGCAAATCCAAAGTTATGGGTAAATAACTATCTGAAAAGCATTCGTCAATCATTAATTTATTAATGAATTTAATGCAATCTTTTTTAGTAATATTATTACGTGTGCAATTATTTAACAACCTAATGAGATTTTCAATCGCCCATTTATCATCACTATTTTTAATGTTATTATAGGCTTTTTTTATCAAATTCACCGACGAAACAACCTTGAGCGCAACGTCTCCATAGCACTCATCTAAGCAATTGTTTAATATAATAAAAATTCGATAAATTTCAGCAAAATTATCAGGCAAAAAGGATTTTGAAGTGTCGTTTTTATAGGAAGAACAATTAATATAGCTATTATTTAATAACTGTTCAATGGAGTTCGCAACATTTTTTCTTGCAAATTTATTACTCGAACATTTTTCCAACATATCATTTATCAAAGTTATGCAGTCATTACTATATTCAATGATGTGAGAATTTGCTAATTTTTCAATAATTTTTGAAACGGCTTGTGTTTTATTGTCATCACAGCATTTACTCAAAATATGAACTAAAACTAATGTTGACATTGTGTTGGGTTTACAGTTCTCAAGCTTTCCGCTGAAAGCCAGATGTTCAATAATTGCAACTATATTTCCTTTATCAGAATCCTCCGTCCCACATTTAAAAAGCAAATCAAGCATTTGCCACACCACGTCTGATGATGAATTTGAATCTAATAACATTTTTTCAAGAGAGAATTTAACATTTTTGTTTGCTTCATAATTTTTAGCGCACATAGTTAAAATACTAGTGATTTGGAGCAATTCATCCTTGGAAGATTCTTTAAAAAAATCCAATTGAAGCAGTTCAGCAATAATCGATGAAACGGCAAGTTGTCTATCCTTATCTTTTGAACATATATTTAGGATTTGAATGATTTTTGTCATTTGCGTTTTTATATCAACAGAAAAACTTGGATTATGAGCCATATGCGCTATTGCGGCCAAAACAGCATCTTTTGCTTCATTTGTTTTAGCGCACTCGCTTAAAATATCAATGACCGCGAGTTCACTTCTGTCAAACGCAGGGGAACAAATTAAATTTTTCATAATAGTTGCTGTTCTTTTAGCATTATTACTATCAGTTTTTAAATTATTTATATATATATGCGAACCAAAATATGAGGCCACCTCTGAAATAATGTCGTCCTTGGGGCGGGGGGGAACGGATTTTGAATATACTGCGCACACACCATAAGCTCCAGGCTTTTCACAAATTTGGGAATTATTATTAAATCTTTCATTACTATTGAATTTTCTTTCAAACAAATTGATTGGGATTTCAATATGGTCTTCAGAATATTTAAGCAGTTGATCAACAATTGGCATGGTTTGTTGTTTTTCTAAATTTGTTAAAATCCCGGTTTTAACAAATCCCATGATGTAAACAGCAGGACTAATATATTTGGAATTTAAAAATTTCTTGTCATTTAGTAAATTTATGATAATATTTTTAAATTTTAGAATATATTCTGAGGAACATGTTTTCAATTTAGGGTGACGCGCTAATTCCAGGGCGAATTTTAAATCACATGGTTGTATGGCTTCACTTTCTTTTATAAATATATCAAGCTTATCGATTAGTTTTGAAATTTGCGATGGTGTGCAATAATCTAAAAATCGAAAATTATCCCATATTAAACTATTTATCAGGTCGAAAACGTTTCTTATATTTGAAGAGTCCTCAGCCAGATATAAAAGCACGTCTGCTGTTTTTGAAAATACTTCTTTTTCAGACCCAATATAGGAATTTCTTGACTTTCGGAAAATATCATCAATTTTATTATTATCAAAATAGTTTCGGCAAGCATGTAATATGTCTAGTATTTTAATAATTCCTTCCTTTGAGAAACGAACATCGGATAAATTTTGAATGATTCTCATAATTTGATTGTGAAAGTAACCGTCAAACCCAGCAATCCCGTGCAGAAGACACAATATTTTTGTCATTTTTTCTTGTGAAAAATTTTTGAAAACATCTTGATGATGTGAACTCAAAAATTCAACACTGTCCATAAAATCAGTATCCTCTTGAAAGTGAATCGCTTCAGGAAATATGGCATTATCATATTCGTTTAAGCCTTTTTCTAACATTGCCATGCATTTTTCTTTTTCATTTTCGTTTTCATTCTTGGTTGTTTTATTTTCACTCTCACTTGATTTTTTTGGCATAGCTCCAGCCAGCCCCGGCGTTGCTGCAACAGTTGAAATAGCAATAGCAAATGCTAAAAATTTTCTAATAAATTTAATTTTCATGGCAAAAACCTTTCTTTTTTGAATATTTTCAAATATTATGATGCTAATTATTATATTTTTTAGGGAGTTATACTGGTAATCCTTTTTCAGCAAATATTACAATGGCTAAAGCGATGAAAGTTTTAGCGCCCTCTCCATCTAAACACTTGATCAATACTTTTTTAACATCTTTAAGCTCAGATGTTGAAAAAGTACTAAAAAAATCTTTTTGTAAAATAACAGTTATGGCTTTGGCGACGAATTTTTTTGCGTCCAAATCATCAGCACATGCATTTAATATATCTACTATTTGTAGAATTTTTGCTTTTGAACAATTTCGCAGCAAATTACGGTTTGCCAGCCACTCAATTGACATAGCAACACACTTTTTGGAGCCGCCATTATTGTAATGATAACGTAGCATATGGATTATTTTTGAAATTTTATCATCCGACAAATTGCCAATATGGCCCGGTTTGCAACATTCTTTTTTAACCAAATTTTTAATGGTTTCTGCAAAATTTTTATCCAATGAGTTCGCTTCATCATCACGATTTGTTTTTTTACCCAATAAACCTATTTCTGGTTTATTTAATGTGTCTGTTTTTTTGATTTTATTACCCGTTGTTTTTTTCTTTCCCAAATCTATCACTACATCATGATTTTTTGCGGTTTCATTTGGTGTGGCTTCTTTTTTGTTTTCATCATCTGATTTTTTTTGCTTTGATTCATCAATTTCAATGTCACTTTCCAAGCTTTCAGATGTTTGATCGCCAGCATTGTGATATGATTCATCTGATTCAGCATCACTTTCTGATTTTTTTGATGTTTCTTCGCTTTTTTCTGAATTTTTAAATAATGTTGAGATTTTTTTTGCCGCAATATTTTTTTCCAGCCAATGTTTTAAATATCCTTTTTCTTTCAAATATTTAATAATGTTTTCAATTTCATTTTCGCCACATCCACAGCCTGAGCATCTAAACAATATGTTCACTATTTTGGAGGCGCCTGTTTGAGAGCATTTCTCAAAACAGTCCCGCTCAACCAGACGTGAAATGGCCGACATGATAGCTTCCCCAGAGCCAAATATGCCAGCAGGTTGGCCTGAATTAAAAGAACATTTGTCCAATATGTCAACTAATTCCAGGGGCCAGTTTTGAAAATTTTCAAGATCTATCAAATATTTTATGGTGTATGCAACTTCTCTTTTTGAAAAATCGTCTTTAGCGCAATTGTTTAAAATGCCCAAAACAGTGTTAATTTGATTTTGATTATATGACTTAAAATATCCCCCAGAAGCTAAATATTTCATGATGACTGCAACATTAATTTCATTTTCCATATCGCGCGAACATTCACCCAATATGCACACAACATCAAAAATCATTTCGCTCGAAGAATTTTCAAAAAATTTGCTTTTGACAAGAGACGATATAGCGATCAAAACATTTTTTTTAGCAGCGGCAGAACATGAACACTGCGCGAGAAAATTCAACATCTCAGATATTTTATTTTCCGGCAAATTTTCAAAACATCCAGCTTCCACCATATCTGAAATGATGGTTGCAATATCTTGATGAAGGTCTTGGAAGGATAAACACGAACGCAATATGTTTAATATATTGTCAACTTTTGTTTTTGCCCAATCTTTAAAAAACCGATCTTTGGAAAAATTTTTAATGGTTTGAACCAAAAATATTCTTTCAAGTTCACTGTGAAAAGGTTTAGATAGTATATAATTGATTTTTTGAATGTCGTCGTCTAGTGGATTTTTGACGACATTTTGCGGTTGATTTTTCTTTTCAATTGGGGGTTGTTTTTTAACTTCAGGTCTAGTGATTAAAAACATTTTGTTCTCAGTAGTTGGTTTTTTACCTGGGCTATTTTCAGATTCATTTTTTTGATTGCTTTTCTCTTTGGCGCCATTTTGAGGGGGCAGGGCGCTTGCAAGAATAGGGGTTGTTGAAATGGTTGAAGCAACAATCATAGCCGCTAGAATTTTTTTAATGATTTTTATTTGCATAATATACGCTCTCCTTTATTTTTTAGCATTCATAGCCAGCTCATTATATCACATTAATTTAACCTAAATGTTAATTTTTTGTAAATTTATACATATATATCAAAAATCATTTTAAAAAAATTCTTGTAAACAATTTGTTTGAAGATTAAAATCAGATTCAGTATTCAAAAATTCCAAGCATATATTAAATATGTTTTTAACAATTTGCAGCTCGCTTTCCGAGAAATTTGAAAAACCTCCTTGCTGACTCAAATAAAAAATGGTTGCTGCGATATTTTGTATTGCAAATTCCCCACTGCAGCACTGTTCCAATAAATTCATAACTAAAATTATTGACTGTTTTGAACAATTTGCAAAAGCGCCATTTTGCGCTAAAATTTGAACAGATTCCGCAGCGCTTGCTTTTGAACTGTCTTCATACATGCAACAGTCATATAGCGTGGATATTACTTTCAAAATTTCCTCTTCGCAATATTCACACATCAAATTTTTCTGGGCAAGGATTTTGATTGAGTTTGAAACAATTCTTTTAGACGCTTCATCGCAAAGACAATCTTGGAGCAAACCTGTCAGCTCCAGAATTTTTTCTTTTTCAAATCCCTTTAAAAGGTCGGCGCTTGCCAAAAATCCAATTGACGCCGCAACATTTTTTTTAGCGTCTTCCTCATCTGCGCAAGTTTTCAACAGGTCCACTAATTTTAAAAGTTCTTCATTTGGCAAGCCTATTAAACAGTCAGACTTGATCAATCTTCCAACAACAGACGCAACGTTTGCTTTGGCTTCTGCGTCTTCAGAACACACGGATATTATGCTGATTATTTTTGAAATTTCTTCGGGGGAACATTTTAGGAGCAATCCATTTTGAATGAGCTTTGAAATATCATATATAAAATTTGATTTAACAAATTTGTTTTCCTGCCCATCTTCGACATCTAAAGACTTGGCAAGCAGTTCTATTGTTTGAAAGATTTCTTCTTTTGAAAAGTTTGAGAATAAATTTTTTTCAATAAATTCGCCAATCGCAACAAAGCCTTTATTTTTAAGGCCAGGATAGCTCATACACTTAGCTAATAACTCAAATATCTTTGACATTTCTTCTTCAGAACATTGACAAAATAGGTTATATTCACACATCTTTGAAATAGCGATCAAAACGCTTTCTGATGAATTTTTGCTGTTTGCGCATTTTTCCATTAGCTCCACTATAGCTGAAATCTTTTGGCAAGAAAATTTCCCAATAAGCCCATCTTCGGTCAATTTTTTGATTGCAAATGGAATTAATTCTTTCGCCCCATCATTATAAAAACATTTAGATAATAAATCAACAACCCCAAGAAGTTCATTTTCAGAATATTCTTTAAAAAAGTCATCTAAAGCCAAACTAATAATGGTTTTAACAATTAATTCTTGAGAATCTTCATCTTGAGCGCATTTGGCCAGTATATTTATTATTTTTGGAAGTGATTGTTTAAAATATTGTTTGAAAAAATCTTTTTGTGTTATATTAAAAATAATCCTCGCAACATCTTTTCTTGACTCCGCAACGTTTGCGTGGTTTTCCAAAACGTCGACCATTTTCAGCATATCCTCTTCAGAACATATTTCATCAGTGCTCAATGTTTCTTCTTGGCTTTCATTAAAAAAATTTGAAGGTTCACATACATTTTCTTCTTCCATTTTCATTTCTTCTTTTGGTTTTTCTGGGTCGGTGTTTATGGCGCTGGCCAGGCCGGGTGTTGTTAAAATGGCTCCAGCAGCAGTTATGATTGCTAAAATTTTTTTAATGTTTTTTGATTGCATAAAAATACGCTCCCCTTTTTGATTTTTTTGCAATTTAAATATATACAGGACTTATTATATCACAATAATGATAATTAAGTGTTAAATTTTTGTAAACTTTTTAATTTTTTCCAAAAATATTGAATTTTTATTAATTAAAAACCTGCCACGTCGCTGCAGCAGGTTTTTTTGCGTCTTTCAGGTTTATTTAATTTTAAATTCGTCATTCACCAAAAATTTATGTTTGACGGATCAAAATCATTGTCAAATGGCGATTCAAGAAGATTAGGCTGTTCTGGTGCAGGAGGCTGTGATTGTGATGGCGTTTCGGCGGACAGATAGTATATATTGCAATTGTTGCTGCCCGCATATCCACACATATCGGACATTGACATTATTATTTCCTGTTCTTGAATTGTTGAGCCAAACGAGTTTTTCTCAGCCAGCTCAATGTTGGCCTGCGAAACGTATTGCTGAGCGCTTTTTTGATATGAACAGCTATATAATATGTCTAGAATTTTAAGCCTGAACTGTTCATCACATTCACCCAGCAACTTTTTCGAAGCCAAGTCCAAAACAGCTTTTGCAACTGGTTTTTCAGAATGGCCTCCTTCAGAGCAACGATCCAAAAGACCTATTATCTTGACTATATCACTTCCAACATAACCGCCTAAAAGCCCCTGGTTTGCAAGGCCCGAAACAGCTTGCGCAACATATCTTCCGCAGTCCGTTCCCTTCAAACAGTCGTTTAGAATTTTTAATATTTTTTCAACTTCATTTTTTTCAAATTGATTGAGCAAATCCTTTTCGGCGAGTTTTGAAACAGCTTTGGCAACGTTTGATTTTGAATTTTTGCACCCGGCGCAAGCTTTCAATATGGTTGTTAATTTTAAAATTTGATCTTTTTCAAGTTGATTGAGCAAATCTTTTTCGGCCAAATTTTCTATAGTTTCCGCAATATATTGTTGAGCCAATTCGCTTTCATAGCAGGATTGTAATATGGCTATTGTTTTTAATATGCCATCTTCTTTCAAATTCTTTATTAAATTTTTTTCGGACAAAATGAACAAAGCTTGCGCAGCGGCTTGTTTAGAATATGGAATTTTAGCGCATTTTTTAAGCAAGCTTACTATTTTTAAGATATTGCTTGATTCAAAATTTGCAAACAAATCTCGATCAGCTAAACAAGAAATCGTTTGAGCAACTTTTTCTCTTGCTTCTTTGTTGTCTGCGCAGTCAGCAAGCGTTCTAACGATTTTTAAAGCAGAAGTTTTTCTATATCCGTTTAAACAATTCGTTGAAGCCAGATTTTGAATTGCCGCTGCAACATATTTTCTAGCTTCCTCATCACTGCAACATTTGCTTAGTAGCTGCAGTGTTTTTGAAATGTTGATTTTTTTGGATTTAAATTGCTCAATCCATCCTTGGCGACACAATCTCAAAACAATTATTGCAACATGTTTTTTTAAAGATTTGCCTCTCAAACATTGATTTAATTTCTCTATGATTTTGACAATTTCCTGTTGGTCAATATCTGGCGAATATGCTTTTAGCGAAATTTGTTTTGCAATATTTATAAAATTTGTCTGTTCATTTGAATTGAAAGAACTCCTGCTGAGCAAAGCATGAAACTTTAAACGTGTTGTTTCATCAATGCTATTTTCATTGTCATCATCGGTTTTTATACTATTTGGCATAAGTTGAATATATATTTTTTTAAGATAGTTTTCTTGCATAATCAAGTTTTTTTCTTTGTCAATTATTTTGAGCTCTTTGCCAATCAGCCCAATTTCTTTTTCAACCAGCTCTTTTTCTTCATTTTTTGCCAAACCTTGCTTTTTCATTTTGTTGAGTTTTTCTTTAAGCTCTTTAAGCTTGATTTCCAGTTGGCCATCATCCATCATTTCTTCATCAGAATCGTCTTCTTCGTCTCCAGATTTATCGTTTTTCTCTTGGGAGCCGTCTTTTTCATCTCCAGATTCATCGTTTTTCTCTTGGGAGCCGTCTTCTTCGTCTCCAGATTCATCTTTTTTCTCTTGGGAGCCGTCTTTTTCGTCTCCAGATTCATCTTTTTTCTCTTGGGAGCCGTCTTTTTCGTCTCCAGATTCATCTTTTTTCTCTTGGGAGCCAATTTTTTCATCTTCAGATTCATCTTTTTTCTCTTGGGAGCCAATTTTTTCATCTTCAGATTCACTTTTTTGGCTTTGTGAGTCAATTTTTTCGTCCTCAGAGTTGGGATCGCTTTGCTTTTTCACCAGGAAAAATTTGCTTGTTGATTTTTCTTTTTTGTTTGGTCCAGCGCTGACAAGACCGGGCGCTGCGACAATGGTTGTTGAAGCGAGAAAAATTGCTAAAAGTTTTTGAATAATTTTAACTTTAATCATAAATATTAAACTCCGTCTTAACTTTTTTGCATATTAATAACACGTCTGTTTATATTCTAAATATATAAATATAACTCAAATATATTAATTTTTTTGCAAACTTTTTAATTTATTTCAAACTAAATTTGCCAAACATTGAAGGCCTTTAGCAAAAGCTCACCTGAATAAACTGTTTATTTTTTGTAATTCTTCCTCGGTATATTCTTTCAAAACATTCCGCAAACGCAAAGCAGCAATCGCGCGCACGCAATGTGTTTTATATACACTAATACTTGTAAAATTAAATAGTGTATCCGTTACCTTCATAATTTTTTCTTTTGGCTGCTGGCCGAGCAAATCTTTGTCTGCCAATTTTGAAATTGCTATCGCAAAATGGGAAACAGCATCGGTATCTTCAGAACAAATAAGCAACAAATCTAAAATTTTTGAAAGTTCCTCGGCTGAATATCCATTAAAACAGTCTTTTTCAGCTAAAATTCCAACTATATCTGAAATAAATATTTTAGATTTGTTATCCTTGGCGCAAACAAACAGCGTTTCTGTGATTTTTTTGATGTCTTCTTCGGAATATTGTTTGAGCAGGTTTTGCAAAGACATACAAAGTAATGCTTCTGAAACAGCTTTTCTGGCAGCTTTATTTGTTGCGCAATCGGCTAAAATATTCGTTATTTTCATCATATTTTCCTTAGAACACACCTTGAATAAACATTCTTGACCAAAATCTCTGAAAATACGCGGAATGCACTTTGGCGCGTGTTTCTTTTCAGCGCATATGCCATTTAATTTTGTGTAAAAAATGGATGCTCCATATTTAGCCATATCTTTAATGGTCGTTGCGATTAATTCTTTACAAATCCCATCATCATCTTCTCGGACTTTTAACAAATCAACGATTTTCATTATTTGTTCTTCGGAAAATTTAACAAAAGAACCTTGGGTTGCAAGGCTTACAAAAGCTTTTAAAATTTGTGATCTTGCATGTCTATCATAATCACACAAAAAAAGCATTGAAACCAATTGCCAGTCTTCGTCTAATGAATCTTCAAAAAACAAATCCTGCTCAGACATATTAAAAATTGCTTCCGCGACCCATCTCCCAGAATCAACAACACTTAAACATTTAAATAATATATTCACTATTTCTGAAACTTCATCCTTGGAATATTCCCCTAAAACATTCCTTTCAGATAAAGAAGCAATTGCGCGCGCAACAAATTCTCCAGTGTCTTTGTTGTCAAGACACCTGGACAACAGATCAGTTATTTTTAAAACCTGATCTTTCGAAAACTCTTCCAAATTTTCGCACCAAGCGCATAAGCCAGAAACAGCCAAAGCCACATCAGGTTTTGCATTTTGAGTTTGCGCGCAAATATTCAGTATATCCAAAATTTTCAAAATATCTTCTTTGGAGCTTTCATCAAAAAGATCAATTGCAGCTAAATTTTCAAAAGTGGTTGCGACATGTTTTCTGGCCATGGGATTATTGGCATATTTTGAAAGCAAATTTGTTATATTTACAATATGTTCCTGAAAAAATTCTTTTAAATTAAACCAACAGGCCAGTTCTCCAACCAGTCGAGCAACGCCTGCTTGAACGTCTGGGCTATCATCATTAAACGTAAGAACTGCTTGCAACATTTTCAGTATGTCATTTACGCAATATTTGTCTAAATATTCACGTTCGACTAGTTCATTAAGGACGTGGAGAATGCTTGTTTGATACTTTCCATCAACAAAAAATTTAAGCAACAGGTTTGTCATTTTTAGCATGTTTTCATTGGGATATGATTTAAAAACATCAAATTTAAGCAAATATTTAGCAAGATCTATCAAGTTTTTTTTATCATTTTCATCAAGAGTTGGTTTTTGAATCAAAAAGTTTAGTTTTTCGGTTTTCTGGTTTAACGTTTTTTCTGTTTCAGGCCTTGGCTTTTTTTTCGAGGCTGAGGCTGGTCTAGCATGCTTTCTTTTTTGATTAACTTTATTTTTTATTCCCTTGAGCTTTCTGATTTTCCGCTTTTTTCGGGTTGTCATTGTTTGAGAGGCTTTTTGGGTTTGCCCCTTTTTTTCTTTCTTAGCAGCACCCGCTAATCCTGGAGTTGCCATGATGGTTGAAGCTGTGATGATTGCTGCTAAAACTTGTTTTAAAATTTTTGTTTTCATAATTATATCAAACTCCTAAATAATTTTTTAAAATATTAATATTATATATTACAAATTGTAAATACAAATTTTTCTAGGGTTTTTAAGTCCAGCCTCGCTCAAGAAACATTTTGGTCATGTTTGCTAAAATCAGCTTGGCAGGCGCGTCACTTTGACATTTTTCAACTGTTTCCAAAAGCGATTCCAGCTCTTTTTTGGAATATATCTCCGGCCAATCTTCATTAAATAAACAAGCTAAAACAACCGCAACAGACGTTTTAATATGCTGGCTATTGGCGCATTTGTTTAATATATCCGTTATTTGCAACATTTCTTCGACAGAGCATTCTTTCAAAAAACCGCTCAAATTCAAATTTCCAATAACATCAACAACATGTTTTCTAACGCAAATATTATCTGAACAACGCATTGCGCCACAGTGAATATCTGAACATTTGTCCAACAAATTTAATAGTTTGGGCATTTCATCTTCAGTGAATTTTTTGTCATTAAAGTCTTTATTTTTCAAAACAATCAAAAATATATGGTTCAAAGTCTTTGCAATATCTAGTCCATTTTCTTCATCATCAACACAAAGCGTTAAAATATCTATCACTTTGACGATTCCTTCTTTGGAATTAACAGCTTTTTTTGAGCATTTAATCAATTCAAAAACACAGCTCACAACAGTTTTTTTAACACATTGCACATCAACACATTTAGATAAAACGTTAACTATTTTCAAAATCTCTTCTTGCGAACATTGATCTAGCAAACCTCGATAAACCAAAATATGAACAATTGTTGTTAAATCCTGCTTTGATTCTGCGTCTATAGCACACAAGCCTAATTTATCAAGCATTCTTAAGATTTTGTTTTTTGGACATTTGTCGAGAAAATCACAGTGAACTGCTTCCAAAACGGCTTGAAAAAAAGCTTTGCTGGCTGGGCCATTAAATTCATATCCACACAAAATGTCTAGAATTTTTGGGATTTGTTCTTCATAGACGTTTGTTGGCGTGAAACTATAGTGGCAGCTTTTGATTAATTTATCTATGGCGCACGCAACGCTTTTTCTGGCATCAAAACTCAGCATGCATTCGTCCAACAAATCAACTATTTCGGAAATATCATTTTTTGAACATTTTTCTGAAAAATCCTTATTAATGAAGTTTTCAAAAGTCAAAGCTATATATTTTTTAGCAGCTTCATCATCAACGCATCTTTTTAATATATCAACAACCAGCTGCCCTTGCTCAGAAGACATATCAACCGGATCTTTTTCATATAGACTTGAAATTTTGATTGCGATGTTTTTTTTAAAATCCTTTAAGTCGGCGCATTCTTTTAATATTTTAAGAATTTTATTTTTTTCAGCTTGGCCGACAAAACCCTGATCAATCAAACTAAAAGTTAAATCTAAAACATATTCTTTATTTTTTATATCCGTCACATAAAAAAGCAATTTGTCTATAATCTTATGAATTTTCTCTTGAAGATCCTGCGAAAAAGAGTTGTTTTTGGCCGCATCTTTCAACATATCTTGAAGTTCTTTTTTTTCTTGATCATTTAGAAAATATTTACATAGCGACTTTTCTGGCTTGGAATCTTTGCTTGACAGCTGGCTTTTGGATTTTTCATCTTGCCCTGATCCACTTGCCAAATGATTATTTTGCGTTTTTTGCTCTTTGGCTGAAATTTTAGGGCGATTTCTCTTGTTTCCCAAAAGTTTAGGATCAAAAGCGCTTGCAAATCCCGGCGTCAAAACAAGAGTTGAAGCCAAAATGAGCGCTGACATAATCCTTGTTAAAATTTTTGCTTTCATAAAAAACCTTCCGTTGTTATTTTTTCACGCATCAGCCCACAAAGTCTTTTAATTTCAGCACAAAATGGAAATTTAAATTGTTAACTTTTTGGGAGACTTTGAAACTGGCTATGCGGCTTTGTTACTGAATTTTTGAGCCCGCGATTTCATTTAAAAAGCTGGAGGTTTCTTGAACGGATCTCCCACAAGCCTCGTTACAAACAGCATAGCCTGACAATTTGTGAGATATTTTAAAAATTTCTTCTTTTGAAAAGTCTTTAAGCAGGTTCTTTTTTGCTAAAACTAAAATCGCGTTTGAAACGCTTTCGACCGCGTCTTGATTTGCTGCGCAAAAATCAAGCAGATTCAATATGTTTTGAATTTCTTCTTTTGAATATGAAAACAATAAATTTCGCTTTGAAAACTCTAATATGGCTCTTGAAACATGTTTTTTCGAGCTTTTGCAACCTTCTGCGCAATCGGCTAAAGCATCAGTTATTCTGAGCATATCCCATTTGTCGAAGCTGTCAATCAAGCCATTTGAAGCCAAAATTCTAAACGCATCAACAGCATCCGGCCGAAAATCTGTTTTTCCATTTTTGCAAAGCCGCGCCAACAGATTTGTCACATCAATCATATCGTTTTTAAGAATTCGAGACATAAGTCCACTTTGAGCCAACTCAGAAATTGCTTTTGCAACATATTCTTGTCCGTCTAGAGCGTCGCCTGAAACGCAAAAATTCAACATGCTAATCACTTTTAGAATTTCTGTTTCATCCCCGCCTTTAAACGCGCCTTGAGAAGCCATTTCAAAAATAGCGCTTGAAACAAAATATGGCGATCGATCACTAGTGCACATTTCCAATATATATACTATCTGCGTCGATTGGTCTTTCAAGCATTCGCTAAACAACCCTTGAAGAATAAAGCTGTCAAGTGCGCATGCGACATCTTCTTGAGAGCTTTCATATTTAGCGCATTCACAAAACATATTGAGAATTTCAGGAATTTTGGTCCTATAGCACTCTTTAATATCGTCATTTTCATACATCAAATTGCTCACAGCGCAAACAACGTTTCTTAAAGCATCTTTATCAGCGCACTTGCTAACAAATTCTCCAAAAACATCCAATATTTTAAAAATTTCTTCATCGGAACAATTCTTTGCCCAGTCTGTTAAATTAGTTAAATCGGCAACAGCTTCTACTGCATCCAAAGCGACGTCTTTTTCACCAATAAGTTCCAACAGTTTAGATATTGTTTTTGAAATTATATTTTGGGGATGGTTTTGAATTGAGTTTTTTTGGATTAAATCAGAAATCATCTTCACAAAATCTTTTTTTTCAAGGCTTGTCTTTAAAGGTTTTTCCAGCAAATCTTCAAATTTTTCAAGTTCGGTCTTTTTTTGATCTTGCTTAAGCTGTTTATTTTTATGGATTTTCATGACAGAATAAATTTTTTTCCCTGATTGATTTTGTTTCATATCATCAGTTTTTGAATCAGCATTTTGTTGTAATTGTTTCTCGGTTGAAAATTGTTTTTTTGTTGAATCATTTATCTTTTTGACAGCGCTTGAAAAACCTGGAGCCATCATAATTGATGAAGATGCAATTATTGCTGCGAGAATTCTTTTTAAAATTTTTATTTTCATATTAAAAAAGCTCCTATATAATTTTACTTTCTTTCATGTTAATTAATGTGCACAAACTAATTATATCACAAAGTCCAATTTAAATTGTTAACTTTTTGTTAATTTTTACCATACTATAACAAAAAATCCACTGCCCAGTCGCAGCAGATTTTTTTAATTAAACCGATATATATTGTTTGGCATTGAGTTGATTTAATCAAGATAGAACAAACATTTGGTTATCAGTTTTTTGAACTCTTCCTTTCCTTCTTCCGTCAGATCTTTGAGCAAACTGTTTTGGATTAACTGGTCGAGAAATTTCTGACTGTTCTCTGATTTAGGATCTTTGCGGAGGTGTGATATAGCATCATTTAGTTCAGTATTATTTGAATTTTCTAATTTTCCAACCAAAAATTCCTTTATTGAGTTTGCAACCCTGTATGTTATATATATAAAATGTTTATTTTTTATATCTGAATCTTCAAGATTGAAACATTCATTCAGTATTTTAACCAGGGTCAGGAGCCTTTCTGGCTGGCCTTTAAAGAAGTCTAGACAGTGGTTTGAAGCAAGTCCAGCAATTGATGAGGCGACAAATTCTTTGAAATCTCTATCACTTGCGCATGATTTTAGCAAATTAATAATCTCTAGAATTTGATTTTCTGAAAGCCCGTTTATCAAACCATTTTCGGAACAAGTTGAAATTATATATACAATATTCCACTTGAGAGCGCTGTCATTTGCATATTTCATTAGTTGAGTGATTAAATCTGCTGCCGCCTCTTGGATTTTTGGTCGAGCATTTTTATCACGTGAGTATTCTCCTAATTTATTGGCCAGTAACCAAAGTGTATGAGAAACATTGCTTCTAGCATTTTCACTTTTTGAACATTCAATCAATGTGGCTGACATCGCGTTAATTTGTTGTTTTTCGCATTTCATCAGAAGATCGTTTTCAATAAATTCTTCAAATGCCCACGTAACACTTGTTCGAGCGTTGGCAGTCTGAGCACAGCGATTTAGTATATCTATTAACGCGCCAATTTGTTCTTTTTCAAATTCTTTAAAAAGGCCGCACTCAGCGAATTGACTAAAAGTGCTTGCAACACTTGCTCGAGCGTTGGCAGTTTGAGCACAGCGATTCAGTATATCTATTAACGCGCCAATTTGCTCTTTCTCAAATCCTTTCAAAAGGCCGCGCCCAGCAAATGTTCCAATAGCCGCCGCAAAATTTGCTCGAGCCCTGACATTATTTGAGAACAGATTTAATTTGGCTATCAGTTCTTCAATTTGTTCTTTTTCAAATTCTTTAAAAAGGCCGCACCTAGCGAATTGACTAAAAGCGCTTGCAACGTTTGCTTGAGCGTCGACAGTTTTCGCACACTCATTCAATATATCCATCAACGCGCCAATGTGTTGCTTTTTGAATTCCTTAAACAGTTTATTTTGAGAAAATTTCATAAGAGCTGCCGCAACGTTTGCCTGAGCGTCGTCAGTTTTGGCGCATTGCCTTAATATAATTATTAATTCGAATATTTGTTCTTCATCAAACCCTTTAAATAGTCTATTTTGAGAAAATTTCATAAGAGCTGCCGCAACGCTTGCTCGAGCGTCGTCAGTTTTGGCGCATCGCTTTAATATATCTATTAATTTGTATATTTGTTTTTCACCAAACCCTTTAAGCAGGCCTTTTTGAGAAAATTTCATAAGAGCTTCCGCAACGCTTGCTCGAGCTTTACTATGACTTGAGCACTGATCCAATTTAGCCAATATTTTGGATAAATTAGATTTTATAACCTCCTTTTGCGACTTCACGTTGGCTATGTGCATAACCACATTTGCAAAATTTTCTTTGTCAGCATCAGATTGGATGGGTTTTTTTAGGAAAGCTTCAAATTTGGAGATTTTGGTTTTTGGCGAAATAGTCTCAGCTTTCTTTTCTTCCTTGAAGTTATTTTCATAGTATGGTGGGGGTTCGTAATATTTTTCTTCTTCGTAATCTAATTCTTCGTCATCGCTGAATGATTCATGCATGCTGTATCCTTCTTCTTCGTCATTTGATGTGCCATCATAATCATTCGATTCTATGCTTGAATTGCTTTGCTCATTTTTTGGAGGCCTGCGTTTAGCAGCACTTGCAATGCCTGATGTTCCAACAACTGTTGAAGCTGCAACTATTGCTGCGAGAATTCTTTTTAAAATTTTTGTTTTCATATTAAAAAACTCCTTATAGTATTATTTTTTCACATACACTCTCATGCACAATTTTATTATAATACAAAGTCAAATTTGAGTTGTTAATTTTTTGTTAATTTTAACCATAATTATAGTAAAAAAATCCACCGCTCAGTCGCAGCAGATTTTTTAATCAAAAGGTTATATTTTTTATAGGTAATCAGCACATTTTTCCATTATGCTTTTTAGCTTTTCTTTTCCTTGGGCCGTTAAATTTTTGAGCAAACTTCCTCCAATCGATTCCTCCAAAACTTTTCTTCGACCTTCTTCTGTTGTTTGATCATGGTATCTTTCCCTATTATTTTCTCCAATAAAAACTTGAACTGCATACCAAACGTCTGGAGCGCTATCATTTGTCAAACATTTATCAAGCATCTCAACCAGCTTTTCTGGATCGCTTTCAAAGCCGCCAAGAAGATTGTTTGAAGCAAGCCGAGAGATTGATATAGCGACGTAAAATCTAGCGCCATTATCGCTTACACACAACTTGAGCGCATCAACTATCTTTAAAATTTTGTCATTTGAAAGCCCACTAAATGCGCCTTTTCTTGCAAAATCTGAAATTATCTCTGAAATCTTCAACCGAGCAGACGGCTCCTCTGCGCATTTGGATAATACATCAACTATCTTAAAAACTTTG
>CADAPX010000012.1 GCA_902789925.1 Oscillospiraceae bacterium
GTTATAAAACCAAACAACCAATATATTCATTAATAATTCCAACAAAATCACAAATAAATAATGAACAGTTTCTGTCATATTCCTTTCAAAGCGATGATTTGTGGATTATGGAAAAATATAATGGCAGCTTGGACGACGCAATCGTTAAATTGGATGCGCTGACTCCTTTGATATATATTAAAGACATATCAACTTTTTACAAAACAGACAGCAATTTAACTGGATGGGGAGCTTTTTTAGTATATGCTCACAACATCAAACAGCTGGGATCCAACCCATGCAGCATTTCGCAATTTAACATTGAGCATATTGTTTCCAATTTTTATGGAAAACTATTCGACAAAACCCTATATTCTGACGTTGCGCCAGACGTTATCGACATTTTTCGTTATAATATATACACAGTTAGCGGCAGCGTTAATCAAATATTTAATGACCACAGTTTTTCTCGAAGATTCTCACTTGAAGATTTGTCCCAACAGCAAAAAACGGATGCCATAAATGTTGTCATGGGGGAGCCGGCTCCAATCAAACATATATCAACCAATTCAAAAGATAAAGGAAGAATTTTAATTTTTGCAGATCAAAGCATAAATTCTCTAATCCACTTTCTGGCGATACATTACCAAAACATAACAATTGTTGACCTGGAAGAAGTCAAAAAAGTTGATCATAAACTAAAAAATTCCATACAACAAATAAATTACTCAGAATATGATCAAGTGTTATTTGCATATGGAATTGAAAATTTAGTAAATATTGAGCAATTTAACGCTCTAGACATGTTTAATTTGCAATCGATTGATAATGGCTAAAGGAGTATTTTTAATGAATTTAAACCACATACAGCAGCAATCCAAAGAAATTTTAGCAGAACTTGTTTCCAAATCCAGCGTAAACAGCCAAAAAATCCTTGTTGTTGGATGTTCAACCAGCGAAGTTTTGGGAAAAAAAATCGGAACGAGCTCTGATTTAAACGTTGCAAAAAGCATATTTTTGGGACTTGCTGAAATTGCTTTGGAAAATCAGCTTCTTTTGGCGGCGCAGTGCTGCGAACATTTAAACCGCGCAATTGTCGTTGAAGCTCAAGTCGCAAAAAAATTTAATTTGGAAGTTGTCAACGTTGTCCCAATTTTAAAAGCTGGCGGCGCATTTGCAACAACCTGTTGGGAAAATTTTAAAAATCCTGTTGCAGTTGAAAAAATTCAAGCGGACTTTGGCCTCGACATAGGCGGGACGCTGATTGGGATGCATATAAAGCCTGTTGCGGTCCCTTTCAAGCCCTCAATTAAAAATTTGGGATATGCAAATGTTATATGCGCAAGAAGTCGGCCAAAATTTGTTGGCGGCAGTCGAGCTCAATATGATTTAAATTTATTGTGATATAATAAAAATGTGACTGACCAAAAAATTTTTGAATCAGTCACATTAATTTATAGTGTATATTTTTATTCTGTTCTCAAAGCGTCAACGGGTTTTTTCCTTGAAGCCATCTTGGCTGGAATAAATCCTGCAAGCCACGTGATTCCAATGCTCAAAGCTATCAAAGCAATCGAGTGAACCGGGCTGACGATAAACAAGCTTTTCCCTTCCGTCATTTTATTTGTTAAAGCATTTCCAACGATCGACAGCAAAAATCCTGCAAAAACTCCCATTGCTCCAGCAGCAAAACCTATGATGATGTTTTCTGCGTTAAACAGCCTCGAAACATCTTTTTTTCTCGCTCCAACGCTTCGCAAAATGCCGATTTCTTTTGTCCTTTCCAAAACTGAAACATATGTTAAAACTGCGATCATTATCGAAGAAACGATCAAAGAAACCGATGTGAACATGAGCAAAACCGAAGTCACCATCATCACAACTTCATCTATTCTTTTGCCAAAATCCTGCATAGCGTCTTCAAACAAAATCTTATCCTCAGGTTTTTTGCCTTCATTATATTTATTCAAATATTGCTTAATTTTTTCTATGGATTCAGAATCAGTCACATCACGTGGATTTATTGTTATTATATTGGGAATATCCAAACCATTTAAACTCCGAAGAGCATATTTTTTTTCTTTGTCATCTTTAAAAGGCATCCTTGTTAAAATATTTACATCCAACTTCTTTTGAGCCCTAACTATTTTAGAATCTATTGCCTCTTTTAAAACATATTCATTGAGTTGTTTTGTATATCCGATCGCCCTTGTTGGAAGTGTCCTAACTCCTTTTTTCGGGCGCACAACCCCAACAACTTTCAGGGCCAGAGCATTTTTGCTGTTATACGCTTTGTCATATTCTTCCGGCACTATCGGCCCAAAATATTCTCCTTGAGCAACATAGTATTCATCATTTGGAATAACTTTCAAAGTTGTTTTTCCAATCAAATCATTAAAAGAATATGATGTTGATTTGTCAATCCCCAGCATCTCGCGCGTTGAATCGTCAATTCGGTTATATTCATCTAAAATCACAATAACTTCATCTTTAGCTTTTGGCAATCGGCTATTTTCCCCCATTAAATCGCATTTTTCAAGTATAGCGCTGTCACTCATGTCAAGTTCATGCATCAAGCTTTTTCCCTTTAAAGAAGAAATTCCATCAGATTTCTTGCCCAAAACATTTAAATTCGTTCCCATACCATATTGAATATCTCCAACGCAGTCTTTCAAATCAACCTTCATTTTTTCTAAATAGTCAATATATTCCTTAGTTATTACATTTTCATGGACTGGATTTGAATTTGAAGATTTTTTATAATCATCGCGATTATATCCATAAACAACGTCTCCATCAGGATATTTTTCAAAATTTTCAGATGTTCCTGGATCAGCATAATCTTCTGAACTTGTCGATGAACGACTATAATCAGTGTGGTAGGAACTGATGCAAATTGCCCTGTTTTGTAATTGATTTGACATTTCGCTTTTTAACTGTTCTGAAACTCCGTTTGAAATCGCCAAAGTCAAAGCTATTCCGATGATGCCTATGCTCCCAGCGAATGAGGTCAAAAATGTCCGTCCTTTTTTGGTCTTGAGATTTCCAAACGAAATTCCAATTGCTGCAAAAATCGACATAGCAGTCTTTTTAAGCCGAGCAAATCCTGAGTTTTTTTCAGCCTCTGCCAAGCTAAACGGAGCGCTGTCAGACTCAATTTCGCCGTCAAGCATCGTTATAATCCTTGAAGAATAGGTTTTGGCAATCTCTGCGTTATGTGTAACCATGATGACAAGTTTTTCTTTGGAAATTTCTTTGAGGATGTCCATGATTTGAACGCTTGTTTTGCTGTCTAAAGCTCCCGTTGGCTCGTCAGCAAGGATTATTTCAGGATCGTTCACCAAAGCCCTCGCAATCGCAACTCTTTGCATCTGGCCGCCCGAAAGCTGGTTTGGCTTTTTGCCAATTTGGTCCCTAAGTCCAACGCTTTCCAAAGCTTTTTTCGCCCTTCTTTTCCTCTCCGATTTGGAAATTCCTGATAAGGTCAACGCAACTTCAACATTTTGCAAAATAGTTTGATGGGATATTAAATTATAGTTTTGGAAAACAAAGCCTATGCAATTGTTGCGATACGCATCCCAGTCGGGGGTTTTGAAAAGCCTTGTCGATTTTCCTTTAACAACCAAGTCCCCATCGTCATATCCATCAAGCCCCCCAATGACATTTAAAAGCGTCGTTTTTCCGCAGCCTGACGGCCCCAGAACTGAAACAAAACCGCTTTCTCCAAAATTTAATGAAATATTTTTTAAAGCCGTTATGTTTTCTCCAACATAATATGTTTTTTTGATATTTTTTAATTCTAACAAACTCAAGTCACTCCTCTTTATAAATATTAATGTTAAAATTTTTCACAACATAAACATAAATTCAAATCGCTCGCCAATCAAGCGCTCAAGTCAAATATATCCAAAATAACAGCACCTCATCTTTCAAGCAAATGTTATGTTAATTTAATTTTAACAAAAAAATTCATAGGATTCAATTACTTATTCTTACGTTTTCTAGATCAATTATTACATTTCGGTAAGATTTTACTCGGTCCTAAGAGCCTCAACAGGTTTTTTTCTAGCTGCCATCTTTGACGGAATAAGTCCTGCAATAACCGTGATAACAACGCTCAAAACTATTAGCAAAACAGCATGCACTGGGTCTAGAACAAGATATCTATCCCCCTCTTCGCCCCCCTGCATCATTGAAGCCATAACAGGGTTTAAAACAACCGTTAAAGCAAGCGTTGAAACAATTCCAATGACTCCAGAAATAAATCCAATAATGCTGGTTTCCGCCTTGAAAAGCCTTGAAATGTCTCTCTTTCTGGCGCCAATGCTTCTCAAAATTCCAATTTCCTTTGTCCGTTCCATAACCGAAACGTATGTTAAAATCGCAATCATTATCGACGAAACAATCAAAGATATTGCGGAAAATGAAATCAAAGTCCCTGTAACCATGCTGGTTGTTTGCCGTATTGATGCCATCATTTGATCTCCCGAATCTTCAAACTTTATTTTGTCTTTTTCATTTTTTCCTTCGTTATATGCATTCAAATATGAAATGATCTCTTTGGAGCCTTTGGCGCTTGCGGGATATATTGAGATTGCGCTTGGAATTTCTCTTCCCCCAAGCTCACCAATTGCCTGTTCTTTTTCAGATTCATTTTTAAATTTAACATTTGTTAAAACATTAAAATCACTGTTTTTCTGGGCCGAAACAATCTTTGATTTTAGCGAATTTTCAATCAAGTAGTCAGATAATTGGTCCGTGTGGGCTATTCCGTTTCGCACAACATTACCTGCATTTTCAAAGTCTTTTTTGATCCGAACAACTCCAACAACTTTTAAGTCAAGCATTTTTCCGCTTTCATATAGCTTTTGGCGTTGCTGACCGTCAATTGGCTCAAAAATACCATCTTTTTTAACATAATAATCATCGTTATTTGCAACTTTCATAATAGTTTTTCCAATTAAATCATCTGCTGATTTAACGTCATCCTTGTTAATTCCCAGTATATCCAAAACGGATTTGTCAACGCGATTATATCTATCAACTGAAACAACAACCTCGTTTTTGGCGGTTGGCATTTTGCTGTTTTGACCAATTAAATCATACAGCTTGCTAAATTTATCAGGGTCGTTTGGCAAATTATAGTCTCTAAGCTTCCCCGTGATGTCAATAATCGAATCGCCCTTTTTTATAAATGCGATGGTTTTGACTTTTCTGTCATATTCAATGCTGTTTATGCTGTCTCCTATTTCACTCTTCATTTTTTCTATATACTTTACGTATTCATCTGTTATGTTATTACGACTAGCATTTTCATCACTAGCCCCAGTTGAGTCATACACACTGAGGGCATCTGTGTTGGGATACTTTTCTAAAGAAGTGTTGCTGAATGCGTTATATGAAGTTCCGGTTTCGCTAATAGAAATTGAATTGCCTGCAATCATAGTGTCTTCGCGCTTTTTAACATTCAGAGTGACTGCGTTTGAAAGCGCCAAGACAAGGGCTATTCCAATAATGCCTATGCCTCCAGCCAAAGAAGTCAAAAACGTCCTCCCCTTTTTTGTCATCAAATTGCTAAAAGACAAGCCGATCGCCGTTATCATCGACATAGAGGTCTTTTTAAAGCCAGAAATCATTCCCTCGCTTGAAGATTCTTGCGACGAATCTGGCGCACTGTCAGAATGAATTTCGCCGTCGAGCATATTGATTATCCTTGAAGAATACTGCTGAGCCAGATCTTTGTTGTGTGTGACCATGATGACAAGTTTTTCCCTGGAAATTTCTTTGAGAATGTCCATAATTTGGACGCTGGTTTTGCTGTCGAGCGCTCCTGTTGGCTCGTCCGCAAGGATTATTTCAGGATTATTAACCAAAGCCCTCGCAATCGCAACTCTTTGCATCTGACCACCAGATGTCCTTTGAGCCTTGGAAATTCCAGACAAAGTCAGCGCAACCTCAACATTTTTTAAAATAGTTTGATGGGTTATTAAATTATAGCCCTGAAAAACAAATCCTATGCAATCGTTGCGGTATGCGTCCCAATCAGCGGATTTAAAAGACTTTGTTGACTTGCCTTTAACAATCACGTCGCCAGAATCATATTCATCCAAGCCTCCAATGACGTTCAAAAGCGTCGTCTTGCCGCATCCCGATGGCCCCAAAATTGAAACCAAGCCGCTTTGCCCAAAGCCTATTGAAACCCCGTTTAAAGCGGTTATGTCCTCCCCGACATGATACACTTTTTTGACATTTTTTAGTTCTAACACTTTTAATCACTCCAATCTGTAAATCGTAAAAATTTTGCCATATATATATATATATATATATATATTATAAATATATCACAGATAAAATGTATTTGTCAAGTGGCGTTTGTGCGATTTGTGTTGTGTATTTTTATATATAGCCTATAATTTTCTATCCAGTCTCAAATTTAACATATTCAATTGTTTTATTGGCAAAAGTTTGTATGTTTACACAAAATTAGCATGTATTTTTTTTGACATTTTGTATAAAACAACAAAAAATGACAACCTGCCAAAGCAAATCGCCATAATTTCCTTTAAATCAACATATCACCAAGCGCCTCGACTGCCGCCACCATAGCCTCCGCCGCCAACAGCACCTCCAGATCCATCCGAACCGCTCCCCCAGCTTGAAGTTGAAGATGAAGTTGAACTGCTCTGAGATTTGGTTTCTAATGCGTGGTTTGATATGCTCCAAAACATCCTGTCCAGATAGTAAATATCAAAAGCGTCGCCTCCGTCATACCACTGGGGCTTTTCAATTGCGATCGACTCAAATTTTTTAATCCATTTGTCGGAAATGTCGAAAACATAAGTATATGGGAGTATACTGTAGAAATATTCAGGATCGTCCATAACCAAAGCTTCCAATTTTTCCTTCTCAGCAGTCAGCAAAAAGTTTCGAAAACCTCTAATTTTTCCCGTGATCTCGTGCCCATATTTAGTGTAGTGAGGCAAAGAGCACGCAAAAGCAAAAGTCACGATCGCGCACGCAAGCCCAACGCAATTGAGGAGCAGATATGTTGCGTCCGAAACCAAAACATAAGCCGAAACAGCAAACGGCAAAGCAGCAAGCAGCAACAATTTAGCCGGCATTTTTTTAATAAACCTGGGCAGAAAATGAATCAACGCAAATATCAAAACAGCGAGGACAATCCCAACCCAATTAACCCCATTAGCCTCACGCGAAGCAAAAACAACAATCAAAGGAAACGCCACGCCCACCAGCAACGACGAAAAAGCACTTTGTTCACCACCTGACGAACTGACATGGGCGCGAATTAAAGCATACACGACCATCAAAACAACAGCTATAACGCAATATCCGGCTATTTTGTCCATATATTGAATTCCCGCTTCCATAACCATGTTGACGTCAAGCCAGTCAAAAACTGTTGCCAAAGCGGTCAAAACCGAAATCAAAAGCACGCCGAAAAAAGCAAAATTCCAGGCAGACAGGACAGGCTTTAAAAATATTTTAAATCTGTTGCCGGCGGGACTCACAACCTTTTTCCGAATTAAATCCACCGTCCTATAGAAATTATTATACAAATCTTCATATGAAGCCTCGTTTTTTCCAGACTCAAACAAGCCTTCAAAAAACAACCGCTCAGACTCGTTTCCTCCGTCATAGTCCTTAACTTTGGTTATCACAAAATCTTTCGCGTCCTCAGCCTGGCTTGATATTTTAACATATCCCTTCTTGGCAAGATATACAAGCAGCGACATCACATTCGACGAACTTATCGCGCCGTTTTTATATATATATGCAACATCAACACTGTTCAAACCGTCCGGAGGATAAAACTCAACAGGCTCAACCAATGGCCCAAAATCTTCAGCCTCTTTCTTGACAGCAAAAAGCCTAAACAAAACAACAATCATCACCAAAACCGCCAAAGCTCCAACAACGATCTGACAAACAAAGGCGCCGCCATAATTCCTAGAAAAATATCCTTTCGGCAGCTCACACCTCACCGTCAACCTCTCTCCAGCCGCCAAAATTCCATCATAACTTCCTGTTATTTTTGTTCCATCAACGCTGAACCTAACCTTGTCCATCCCGCCAACTAATCCTTTTTGGGCGGCAACAAAGCCAAGCTTAGAGGCGTCAAAATCTTTGGGCAAAACGATTGAAAACGTCACATTTTGGTATGGCGCATCGTGATCACAGACGAGATCATAATAAATTTGGTCCGCATCCGTCAGCCTATCCCTGCCCAAATCATATTTATACTTTAAGACATAGTCCTTCTTTCCTTTAACACTTTTTAGAGGATCGCCAATCTTTATAACACAGTTTCCATCTTCCCTCAGCATTTGATACTGATCGCTAGCGCTCACATCATAAACTCTAGCATTATATTTAACGCTGGAACCGTCTGGCTTTAAAAATTCGCCAACCAGGGGAATAACAGCCGACCAACCATGCCGCGGCTGATTGAAATATACGCTATATTTCTCAACAACGTCAACAACATTATTCTCGTTATAGGTGATGTCTATGTTGCAATTTTTAACAACATACGCATCCGAAGAACCTGATTTGGCGTTTTGGGAACCATTTTCAGCATGGGCAAAAAATCCAAAGCAAACAAAAACCACAACAGCAAAGGCCCAGCACATCACTCTTTTAATCTTAGTCATATTCGCCCCTCCCCCATGCAAATGCTTTAAACCATTCTAAAATTTAACCTGAACATTCTCCCTTTCAGAAGCGCTGGTCTCAAACATGGCAACAGACCTGCGGCCAAACATCCCAGCAAAGAGATTGTTTGGAAAAACTTCAACTTTATCGTTAAACATTTTAACAACAGCATTATAATATTTTCTAGAATTTGCAATATCTTCCTCAATTTTTGACAATTGCCCACTCAAATCCATAAAATTCTGATTGGCTTTCAGGTCGGGATAGCTCTCAGCCAAAGCCATAATGCGCGAAATTCCCCTTGACAAGCCCGCATTAGTTTCTATTTTTTCTTCATCTGTCATCGAATCATACGCGCCATTTCGAAGCTTAATAACCTCTTCAAGCGTCCCTTTTTCATGCTTTGCATAGCCCTTAACAGTCTCAACCAAGTTCGGAATCAAATCCCATCTCTTTTTTAAATAAACATCCATTGTCGAAAACGCTTCCTTGACTCTGTTGTTGAGCCGAACCAGACCGTTATATAAAGTAAGAATATATATCAAAATCAAAATAACTACCGCTAAAATCCCTAAAAACACATATAACATGATAAAAAACAACACCTTCCAAACTCGCTATCAAACAGCAACTCATACTAAAGAACATTATATCAAATTCAATCACACTTGTCAATAAAATTGAATAAAAATTTTTAACTTTTCAAGTCCGCCTGGTTTATTGCCTTGGCTATTGTTTCAACAAAGAGATCTATCGCATCTTGATTTCCGCCAATGTGTGTTTTATCTGAACCTAATAAATCCGAATGTGAAGATATATTTTCCGCCCAATCAGCAATAGTGATAAGTGTGTTATTTTCTTTTAGTTCTTTCAAATATTGGGTGGTTTTGTATGATTTCCACGACTCATTCCAATATCCATCATACGGAGTGACAAATATCAGACTGTAGCTGTTCGAAAATTCCTCAATGATTTTATCAATAATAGACTTCCAATTTTCACATCCATTAGTTCCCAGCGCTATCACGACATATTTACCTAATATATTTGAATCGTGCATATTTTTTATTAAATCATAGCCATCAGCAATTGAGCGATTTCCCTTGGCGTCGATATGTGAATTTTCAAACATTTCTTTCAATTTTTTTCGCGCACCCAAGGTTACAGAATCGCCAATCACAGTTATTTTTGTTTTTTTATTCCCAAAATCAGATAATTTTTGACTATTTTGAATATTTTCAACTTTTTGCACTTGGTCAAAACCTATGTCTGGATCATTCCATCCTTGCTTTAAATTCTCTATTTTATCTATGTTTTGAATCACACTGGCAACCATTTGCTCTTTTTCTAATTCTGAAATATCCGACTTGTTGATTAAAATATTAGCATTAACAAATAAACAAATGAAACCAAAAAAAACAGCCCCCACAATAATATATTTCCCCAATTTATTAAAAATTTTACTCTTTGTATGTGAAGCACTATAAAAAATAGGTTCGATATTATAGGCAAACAAAACAGAAAAAGCATATGAAAAAATTATGGTTACCGTCGCTGAAATCAGGTTAGAATTGAAAATATTTGAAAAAATTATGAAAAAAGGCCAGTGAAATAAATACATTGGATATGATATAAACGCTATATGTTCGATTAATTTTGACTCCTTGTGGCTTTTATCCAAAAGTTCATCCAGCATCCTTAACAAAAAAATCAATCCAGCAGACAGCAAAGATATTGTTAAAAATCCATATTTATATGTTAATTTATTATCAAAATTTGTTTTATGACAAATAAAAATGATGGCCGTCATAATTATAGGAATGAAAATAGTGGTGTAAATTTTACAAAGTCTTATTTTATTTTTTAACCATCCGGATATTTTTGGCACAAGATTTATCCCAAACAAAACCCCCAAAACAGATCCAACAAAAAATGGATATATGTGCGACATTGTTGAAAAATATGCAATAGATTGATTATTGCTGTTAAAAAATAGAGACTGCATATGAAAATACGAAATTAAAAATAAAATTATTGAATTTATCACTAATAATATTTTAACCGCTCTTATTTTATTATTTTTTAGCCTTGATGCTATAAATGAGATTGCTGTCATATAAACGCCCCATAGTATATAATAATGGGCTTCTATTGCTAATGACCAAGTATGTGTATATAAATTTGGAACAAGCTGAGATTCATAACTATTTCCAGAATTTATTTCAAAATAATTTGTCACAAAACCCAAAGCAGCAGCAATTTGCCGATCCAAATTCGCGCTAAAATCAGAAGAGATCAGCGCAACAAAAGGCAATGTGAAAAATATAGAAAAAAGCAGCGCAGGAAAAATGCGCAAAAATCTCCTTTTTATGTATCGCAAAAAATCAAAATTATTAGCATTTTTTAGGTTTGAAATCATTAACGACGTTATTAAATACCCTGAAAATGTAAAAAATATATCAACACCTAAAAATCCTCCTGGCAAAATATCTTGAAAGAGATGATATGTTAAAACCAAAAACAAGCCTAAAACTCTAACGATGCTAATATATCTGACTTTGTTCAATTAATCTGACCTCCTTTCGCTATAAATCCCGCCGTTATTGTTTTTTATTGTTAATTGTGATTTTTTTGATCTGTCGTTAAATTCACCGTAACAACATCTCCGTTTTCAAATATTCCACACATAGACCAGTTATTTTTAGAATAATATGTAAAATCTCCAAACATTCCTCCATTTTTAAATTTTCCAAAATATACAGAACCATCATTTAACTTAATTATTCCATTATTTTGAAACTTTCCATGCAAAAGCTCGCCAGTATATAAAAATTCGCCTAAGTTATAATTTTTTTCAGTTACACTTTTCAAAAAATAAATGTCAAAAACACCCAGAGAATACATAGCACACAAACTAATAATAATCACAAATAAAACAAATATAGACAAATTTTTAAATCTAGCCACCATAACATCAGCCTTCTTAAAATATAAATATATTAACTTAAAAATTATAATAAATTTATAAAATTAAAAGCATATCAAATTTTTATCTATTATTATTTGTATATTATCAAAATTTGTAAATATACATGAACAGACAAAAAAACCAACTATTATAATATATGATGGTTGTTAGAAAAATATTAGATGAAAAAATTAAATACCATTATATTCTCAAGGAGCGACATATTTTATGAAAAATCGAAAATTTATTTGGCTGGTTCCAATAATCTTATCTATATTTTCAGTTAACAGTTTGCATGCGGGTATTTACAATGACAGTGTTAAATTTGTGAATAAATCGCAAAAAACATATTGGGATCAATTAAAAGAATCTGGCATTTACAAATTATCAGAAGCATATTCTGAGCAATTTTTGCAGCGAAATAAAAATCAAACAAATATAATATATCCAAATAAATTGAAAAAAGGCGACACAGTGGCTATATTAGAGCTGTCGCGAATTCGAAAAATTAATGTTGAAACGTTTAAAAAGACTAGAATTCCTGAGGTTGTCAAAACTTTAAAGCAAAAAGGATTCAACGCAAAAGTGTATGATGAATCTTTCACAGACACAAATTTCGATCTGGGCGATGAAACAAAACAACTTCGCGCAGACATCTTCAACAAAGCTGTTAAAGATCCGGAAATCAAGGCTATTTTCGCATTTTGCGGAGGCTCTGGAACCATGCAAACGCTAGACAAAATTGACTATGATTCATTTAGGCAAAACAACAAAATTTTTGTGGGTTTTAGCGATGAAACAGCCGCTGAACTCGCAATCCTGAAAAAGTCAGGAGTGATAACCTTCCACGGCCCTCTGCTTGGGTCAACCCTCAATTATAAAAAAGACAAAACATTTGATAATTTAATAAAAATATTGACAAATCCTCAAGACAAAACAGAAATTTATAATATAGATGACAATTCGCCATTTAAATCATTTAACGGCAAAAGCGGAAGCGGAGAAATATGCGGCGGCAATTTGTGTCTTATGCAGTGTCTAATGGGAACCCAATACTGCCCCGACTATGAAAACAAAATTTTATTTTTCGAAGAAACGGAAGGGTCTGCCCACGGCATCCATCGAATACTTTGGCAATTCAAACTCGCAGGAATTCTGGACAAGCTTTCGGGAGTTATCATCGGGACATTTTCAAAATCCAACCAAGAAGCCATGCTAGAAGCGTGTTTTGACGTTTTGAAAGAATATGATTTTCCAGTTCTATATAACGTCCACGCCGGCCACATCGAAAATCCCCTAACCATTCCGATCGGCGCTAAAGCAACAATTCAAAACAATAAACTGACAATAGAGCAACCTTTTATTAAATAAAATTTTCTCAAATTCATCCACAATTAATTCTCAAACAAGAATAAATATGACAAGAATCATATAAATTCAAACTGACCTTAAACAAAAGCTCAAACTTTCCGACATTATATCACAATTTTTCAGTCCTGTCAAGGCAAAATATCGCCACAAAAACAAGATCCATTTCGCATAATGCTGACTATATAGAAAATATAACAAAATCATGTGATATGTGTCTTTTATTCACGAATTAAATAAAACTTTGTTTTTTTAACCGCCTCTTTAATTAATTTTTCAACTTCTAGATTTTTTTCAGCATTCTCAACGTCCGATAAGCGCGGCTTGGTCCGAGGATGCTTGGGGGTAAAAACAGTGCAACAATCTTCATATGGCAGAATTGAGGTTTCAAAAGTGCCTATTTTTCGAGCCAAACTGACGATTTCCGATTTATCCATCCCGATCAAAGGCCTAAAAACAGGCAAAGAACACACAGAATTTGTGCATAAAGTGGCTCCGAGAGTTTGGCTTGCAACCTGCCCCAAGCTCTCGCCCGTGACAATCGCCTGAATATTACAGTAACCTCGACTATTTTGGTCTTTAATTATTGATTGCGAAATTTTCATCATCATCCTTCGAACAATTATCGTCATCAAATCTTTGGGGCACTTTTTGTGTATTTCTTCTTGAAATCCAGCAAAGTCAACACAATGAAACGGTATGCAGTCACACCATCTGCAGAGTTTCGAGACCAGCTTTTCTGTTTTTTTTAGGGCTCTTTCGCTTGTGTATGGAGGACTCGCAAAGTGAATCGCTTGGAGTTTGAGACCTCTTTTTGCCATCATCCATCCCGCAACAGGGCTGTCAATTCCGCCCGAAATCAAGAGCATTCCATCGCCGCCACAGCCCTGAGGAAGCCCTCCTGCCCCCGAAAACTTCTTTGAATATATGTATGCGGCCTGATCTCGAATTTCAATTTTAACAACAGCATCGGGCTCATTCACGTCAACGCGCAAATTCGAAAATTCATCCAGCAAAAACTGGCCCATTTCAGCGCAAATTTGAGGAGATTTTAGGGGAAAACTTTTGTCCGATCTTCTGGCCTCAACTTTAAAAGTTTTGCATATTTTTAGGTGATCTTGTAGATAATTTTTAGCAACAGCCTTGATTTTGTCGAAATTTTTAGGCGCTTTTGCTGCCCGGGAATAGGAGGCTATTCCAAAAACAGCTGATATTTTTTTTTCAACCACATCCATGTCGCACTCTTCCAAAGGCTCAACAGTTATCGTAGATTGAGCGTTTTCATACCTAAAATTTCCAAGCAATTTAAGCTTTTGCTTAATGTTTTTGATCAAACGATTCTCAAAATCAGACCGATTCAGGCCTTTGAGAGCGATTTCGCCTTCTTTTATTAAAATAACTTCATTCATACATAAACTTCCTTTTTATTAGATTAAAAACGAGAAAAATCAATTTAACATGACTTTATCAGCTTTTTTTGACCTTGTTCTATAGCATCAACAAGCATATCAATTTGAGAAATTGTGTTTTGAGTTGAAAAACTTATTCTTATTGAACAATCTTCCCTGGCTTTAGAATATCCCATACTTTGCAAAACGCCGCTTTTCCTGGATCCCGAACAAGCCGACCCAGACGAAACAATAAAACCATTTTGCTCCAAAAAATGCAGCATAATTTCAGAGCGAATTCCTCTTATCGACACATTCACTATATATGGAGCGCAACCGGCGGGCGAATTGATATATATATCGCTATTGTATTTTATTTTGCTCACAAGATGATTTTTCAGCAAATAATAATGTTTCAAAGATTCATCCATTCTCTCACGATTGATTTTAGCAGCAACGCCAAACGCAGCAATTGCCGGAACCGCCTCTGTCCCCGGGCGAAAATTGTTTTCCTGGCCTCCTCCAAAACTTCTTTTTAAAATTTTTGTCCCCTTTCGAATATATAGCCCTCCAACACCCTTAGGCGCATTGATTTTGTGGCCCGAAAAAGAGGCAAGATCTATTTCCAGTTTCGAAAGATCCAGCGGCATTTTGCAAAAAGACTGGACAATATCCACATGAATTAGCAAATTTGGATTTTTTAGTTTAGCCTTTTTTGCAACTTCTTCAATCGGAAGAATCAACCCGTTTTCATTATTAACATGGATCAAACTGATCAAAAAAGTTTTTTCATCAACTTCATTTATCAGACTCTTTGAAAAATTTTCAACATCTTTAGGAGATATTCTAACAACACTATAGCCCTGTTCTTCGAATTTTTCAACACATTTTGCGGTTGAAGCATGCTCTATCGACGTCGTGATTATTTTTTTCCCTGTGTGTTTTGAATTTTTCCGAGAGCCAAAAAGCGCTATGTTCACGCTTTCTGTTGCGCAAGAAGTGAAAATTATTTCACCCTGTTCACAATTTAAAACATCAGCTATTGATTTTCGAGCAGAATCTAAAATTTCCTCCGCCTTAAGCCCCATTTTATGCAAAGAAGAAGGATTTCCATACATCTGCGTCATACACTTTAAAGCCAAATCAGCCGCCGGTTTTAAAACTTTTGTTGTGGCTGCGTTATCAAAATAATACATGCGTCCCTTCCTCTAAAATTAATACACAGTCTCATAAATACTAGACAGTTTTACATGCTTTCAAGAGCCCCAGAATGGCTGTCGAGCGGCCCACCCTCAAGCGGCGGCGGGTTTTGTTCAATATATTCATCGGGCAGAATGTCGTCATATATGAACGCATTAATCAGCTGCCCAGCATATTTTAGATTATAATAGACAGTTGACTTATTTATTCCATTAAGCGAATAATGATAGTCTCTGTTTATTGTATATTCAACCATGGGGACTCTATTTTGCAGTACTGATATATTATCGTTTTTTAATATTTTGGACAGCTCTATGATTTTATTTAAATCCAAAGAAGTTTTCATATGCTGCAAAAATACATCGACCAGGCCGAGAATTTCATTATATGGCATATTTTTTGCTTTTTCAAACAGCACCTCCAAAACCGCTCTTTGGCGATCAGTCCGGCCATAGTCATCGCTTTGCCCGTTTTGATTAATCTTTTTGCGAATTCGCGCGTATTCAATCGCTTGAATTCCATTTAGCGTCACATCTCCATATCCTTCAACCATCGGACAATGCTTATGGCCCTGAGTGCTGGCAATGAGCCCATTGATATGCTCTGCTTCTTCCTTTGTTATGTTTAACTTGACCCCTCCAACCATATCAATTATTGCCGCCAGTCCTTCAAATTTTATTGAAACATAGTCTTTTATATTCAAATTGAAATTGCGGTTTATTGCTTTTAAAGTCGTTACTGCTCCTCCATTTCCAAAGGCTTCATTTAATTTAGTATAATACGGCTTTTTATCATTTGGCTCAACTTTAACCAAACTGTCTCGCAAAATTGAGGTTAGTTTGATTTTATTTCGGTTTGTGTCTATGCTTGCAATTATTATCGCATCAGAAGTTCCATTATCATCGACTCCAAGCAGCGCAATGTTAACTATTGCTTGCTCATCCTGCAAAAATTGCTCTTTGTCTATTCCGATGTCGTCATTTGTTAGGTCGTCATGTTGAAATTTTGACAAAATCGAAAAAGCATAGCACGCGACAAAAAATATTACCAAAACCAAAAAAACCGCCGCAAAAGCAACAACAAATTTCCCGATTCTTCTTGCTCTTCTTCGGCGTCCAGCAGGCCTATATCTGCGCGCGAAACTGGGCCTTTGGCGAAATTTTTTTTCACAAGGCCGACTAGTTTTAACATAACGAATCTTTTGGGAACTTGGAGCTCTTTTTTTTCTTTCTCCATGCCCCATATTTTTGTTTGTCATATAAAATACACCCTTTCAGCCCGAAATATGTGAATATAATAAAAATTTACACAAAAACACTCCGTTTCCAAAGATTCAAGCCCACGTCTCAACGTCATTAAACACGAGTGAATTATAGCAAATTTAAAGTATTTTGTCAAACTTTTGTTTAAAAAATTCTAAAAATATATTTTGCAAAACATAAAAAATAAAACCAAAAAATTTTCACGCATTCTGATTTATTCACATGAGATATCGAATATTTTTGGCCAGGCAACAAAATCTTAAGATGCGTCGCAGTATTTATTTTGTGCATTTTTTCACACAATCAACATTAAAAAATTAATTTTTTCACAACCCAAAACCTAGAATTCAAATTAATTTGCTGCAGTTTGATTAGATTATGTTTGTCCCATTCAGTCTTTTTGCTGGATAAAACTAGATTTTTAATTAAAAAACTCGCCTCAAATTAATCCGTCCTCAAAAACATTCTAAATGATGATGAAGCCAACTGATTTAGCCGCCACCTGCTCACAATTCAACCATGCAAGTTAAATCTAATTTAAAATGATCCCTGTTTCAAAGCGCCAATAAAAACCCAAGGTTAAAAAGCGTGATCGCTTCAATTCGACCTGCCCTTGAGGACGTCAGCCTACCGCTTGTTGAGGTCAGCTTTCAAAGAGACGGGAAATTCTAGAAAGATTTAATATTACAGTTAGTTGTGAGCTGGCGGCGGTTCGCTTGACCTTTGCATTGTTTTTTAGATCTTGGTCAATCATATTTTAAACTGTCAAGAATTTTCATTAAATAGCTGAATATTTCAAAAAATCATTTAACTGGAACAAATATAACCCAGACAAAATTTATATTTGCCTTGATTATACGTAAAAATTGGTATATAATTAATAACATAGGCGGTTATGCCGAAAGAATAATAAATATGTGTTTTGATTTTAATTTTTTAAACAAAGGGGGTTTTTATGAAAATATCAAAGGAATATTTAAAAAATGAGATTGTCTTTGCCCTCGGCCAACTCAGGACATCTCCACAAGATGCTTCGGTTGAGCAGTTTTATAAGGCAGTTGCAATCAGCGTTAACAAAATTTTGAAAACCAAGGCTCGCCATTTTAAAGCTCAAAATTTATCAACAGGTCGCAAGCAAATCAATTATTTAAGCATCGAGTTTCTTATTGGCAGGTCTTTGAAAAATAATTTGTTTAATTTGAAAATAACAGATGATGTAAAAGATATTCTGTCGGATTTTGAAATAGATCTTGAAGAGGTGTGCGAATGCGAAGCAGACGCTGGGCTTGGAAACGGCGGCTTGGGAAGGCTTGCAGCGTGCTATTTGGATTCGATGGCAAACCTCGGCTTTCATTCATATGGATATTCAATATTATATGAATTTGGAATATTTAAGCAAAAAATTGTGGATGGGTGGCAAACGGAGCTTCCGGACAAGTGGCTTTCAACAGGAAAATTTTGGCTCAATCCCCAGCCGGAACTTGCAATTGACGTTAAATTTGGCGGGGAGGTTGAAGAGCATTGGGACGCTTCGGGATTTCATTATGTCATACAAAAAAATTATTCAGTCGTTCGGGCGATTCCATATGACATATATATTCCGGGATATAGCTCTTCTGGCGTTGCTGTTTTGCGGCTCTGGGACGCGGAGTCACCTTTTTTTGACATGGATTCTTTCAACAGAGGAGACTACACTGGCGCCATGGGCCAAAGCATAACAGCCGAATCTATATCTAAAATTTTATATCCTAATGACAACCACCTCCAGGGAAAGCTTTTGCGTTTGCGTCAACAGTATTTTCTTTGTGCTGCTTCACTGGGCGACATAGTTAACAGACACACAAGAGAATATGGAAATATGGATAATTTTGCTGAAAAAAATGCAATCCACATTAATGACACACACCCAACGCTTGCAATTCCAGAACTGATGAGAATTTTGCTGGATGAATGTGGATATAGCTGGGAAAAAGCCTGGAAAATCACTGAAAACACTTTCACATACACCAACCACACTGTTATGAGTGAAGCTTTGGAAGTTTGGAATGAAGGCCTTATTAAAGACTTGCTTCCGCGAATTTTTCAAATAATATTGGAAATAAACCGCAGATTTGTTGAGGAGATGAAAAATAAGTTTGCGTGGGATATAAATCGAATGAATAAAATGGCAATAGTTGAAAATAATTGCGTTAAAATGGCGAATTTATGTGTGTATGCTTCTAAAAAAATTAATGGCGTTTCCGAGCTACACAGCAAAATTTTGCGCAAAGATTTGTTTTATGATTTTTATCGAGAGAATCCTGACAAATTCACTAATGTCACCAACGGAATTGCATACAGAAGATGGCTCAGCCAAATTAATCCCGAGCTTGACAAGCTTTTGCGCGAAACTATTGGGACTAAATTTGAAAAAAATGCGCAGGAGTTAAAAAAATTTGAAAAATATGCAGATAATTCTGAAATTCAAGAAAAATTAGCACAAATTAAACGCAAAAATAAAGAAAAATTTTTGTCTCGCATTTTCGGGCCTGGTCATTTTAGCGTTGACATCAACTCTATTTTTGATGTTCAGGTTAAGCGGATGCACGAATATAAACGACAGCACCTAAACGCATTGAACATAATCTCAGATTATCTTTACTTAAAAGACAATCCAAGCGCAGATTTTGATCCGAAAACATATGTTTTTTCAGCCAAAGCAGCTCCTGGATACTATATTGCAAAGCAAATTATTAAGCTGATTTGCGCTCTTTCTGAGCATATAAGACGTGATCCCAAAATCCGAGAAAAATTAAATGTGATTTATGTTGAAAACTACAATGTCTCTCTAGCTGAGCTTATAATCCCCGCAAGCGACATTTCAGAGCAAATATCATTGGCAGGAACAGAAGCGTCAGGAACTGGAAATATGAAATTTATGATTAATGGAGCGATAACGCTTGGGACTGAGGACGGCGCTAATGTTGAAATACATCAAAACGTTGGAGACGATAATATATTAATTTTTGGGATGGATTCAAAAGAAGTTGAAAATATTCGAAAAAAGGGATTCTCCCCAATTGAGATATATAATAAAAATCCTCACATAAAACGTGTTGTTGATTTTATGGAGCATGGGATTTATCAGGCTGAGTTTTGTGATATAGCTAATTCTTTGAAATGGAAGGATCCATATATGGTTTTGGCGGATTTTTCGTCATATCGCGACATTCAAAATAAGGCGAGAAAATTATATAAAAATTCAAAAAAATGGTATAAAATGAGCGCAATCAACATAGCAAATGCAGGATACTTTTCAGCTGACAGGGCTGTCTCTCAATATGCAAAGGATATATGGGAATTATAAAAAAACGATTTTAAATTAATTTCGATTGAAAGGGTGGATTTAAAAATGAGTTGCATATATAACAGCAGAGATTTGAAGTTTAAAAAACCATTTGGCGCCGTTGAAGTTCAAACTAAAACCCAGTTTAAAGTTAATTTGCCATCCGAGTTCGCTTTTTCGAAAGTTTATATATGTTTTTATGATTTTAATGGATATTCTAGGGAATTTGAGCTTGCTTATGAAAACACCCAGAAAGACTCAATTTGCTATGGATGCAGCGTTGTTCCCGAAAAGGCGCGGGTTTTATTTTATTATTTTAGAATTGAAAAAGACTCAAAAACAACATATATTCGAAGAAATTCGGATGGATCAGGATATTTTTCGGAAAATGACGGGCCTAATTTTCAATTGACTGTTTTTCAAAAAGATTTTAAGACCCCTGATTTTGCTAAAGGGGGAATATATTATCAGATTTTTCCAGACAGGTTTTGTTTCAGCAAAGAGGAAAAGAAAAACGTTCCTTCCGATCGGCTTTTGAGGTCTGATTGGGGAGGAACTCCTTTATTTTTGCCAAATGAAAACGGGGAAATATTAAACAATGATTATTTTTGCGGCGATTTAAAGGGAATTGAGCAAAAACTTCCATATCTTGAGTCTTTAGGCGTCAATATAATTTATTTAAATCCAATTTTTGAAGCGCATTCCAATCACCGCTATAACACAGCAGACTATATGAAAATAGACCCGCTTCTTGGAGATGAAGAGAGTTTTTCGCATCTATGTTCGGCGGCAAAAAAAAGAAACATTTCCATAATTTTGGATGGAGTTTTTAACCACACAGGCGCTGACAGCATATATTTTAATAAAAGCAATCGATATGCCTCTCCGGGAGCGTATAATTCTAAGGATAGTCGATATTTTTCGTGGTATAATTTTATTGAATATCCTGATAAATACAACTCGTGGTGGGGCTTTCTAGACCTTCCTGCAATTAATAAAAATAACAGCGATTTTGTTGATTTTTTATGCGGGGATGATGGCGTGATAAAAAAATGGCTGAAGCTTGGGGCAAGAGGTTTTAGGCTTGATGTTGTTGATGAGTTGCCAGGAGAGATGGTTGAAAAAATTCGAAAGACGATCAAATCAGAAGGGGAAGATAAATTGCTTATTGGCGAGGTTTGGGAGGACGCCTCAAACAAAGTTGCGTATGATGAAGATAAAAAATATTTTCTTGGAAATCGATTGGATGGAGTCATGAACTATCCCTTTAGAAATGCAATTATTTCCTATATTAAAACTAAAAATAAGAAGGTTTTTGAGGATTCTGTCATAACGGTTGTTGAAAACTATCCCCCCCAAGCGCTCAATGTATGTATGAATTTGCTGTCAACCCACGACATAACCCGGGCCATAACTGCTTTAGCGGGTCCTTGCGAAGACAATCATGACAGGAAATGGCAATTTGAAAATGTTTTATCAATAGAGCAATATAAAATCGGCTCTAACATGTTAAAATGCGCCATGGTTTTGCAATATTTTTTGCCTGGCTCCCCTTGCATATATTATGGAGATGAAGCAGGACTTCAAGGATATAAAGATCCATTTAACAGGAAGTGCTATCCGTGGGGATGTGAAGACAAAAACATATTAGAATTTGCTAAATTTTTGGGTGAACTCAGAAAAAAATTGCCTGCTTTGGCCGAAGGGTCTATAGAATTCCTTGAATCTTCAACAGACGTTTTGATTTTTAAAAGGGAGGATTTGCGCGAATCAACGATTTTGATTTTAAACCCCAATGACTATGAAAAGGCAATAGATTTGCATTTAAAGGGCTACAGCTGCGTTTGTGGGCAATATGTGAAAAATCAAATTTTATTACCCCCGTTCTCATTTTCTGTTTTAAATAAATATATTTGAAATTGATGGCGTTTACATAAAAAGCTACAATACTTTCACTGATGGTATTGCAGCTTTTTTGTTACTTTAATTCAGTTTTATTGCCCATATAAATTTGAAGAGGCTTGGGAATTTTGACTGTCTGATTTGAAGTGTAGTTGTTTTCTAAAAACGCAATCAGCATCCTTGGCGGGGCAACCACTGTGTTGTTTAGAGTGTGTGCAAAGTAATTTTTTTCTTTTGATCTGACTCTGATTTTAAGCCTTCTGGCTTGTGCATCGCCTAAATTTGAACAACTTCCAACTTCGAAATACTTTTTTTGTCTGGGTGACCAAGCTTCAACATCAACGCTTTTAGTCTTTAAGTCAGCAAGGTCTCCCGAACAGCATTCTAGTGTTCTGACTGGAATTTCGATTGAACGAAAGAAATCCACCGTGTTTTTAAGCATTTCACTAAAATACCGTTTGCTTTGATCGGGTCTGCAGATAACCACCATTTCTTGCTTTTCAAATTGATGTATTCGATATACTCCCCTCTCCTCTAAGCCATGCGCGCCAACCTCTTTTCTAAAACATGGCGAATAGCTGGTGTATTTCATCGGCAACTTTTCTTCATCCGTGAACGTGTTTATAAATTTCCCAATCATAGAATGTTCGCTAGTTCCGATAAGATACAGATCTTCTCCTTCAATTTTATACATCATGTTTTCCATTTCATCAAAGCTCATGACCCCATCAACAACTTCGCTTCTAATCATATATGGCGGTATGAAATATGTGAACCCTCGATCGATCATAAAATCTCTAGCATAGGATAAAATAGCCGAGTGCAGTCTTGCAATATCGCCGCAAAGGTAATAAAACCCATTCCCGCTGGTTTTTCTTGCGCTTTCTAAGTCTATTCCGTTTAGTTTTTCCATTATGTCCACATGATATGGGATCTCATATTCTGGAATTATTGGCGTTCCAAATTTTTCGATTTCGACATTTTCGCTGTCATCTTTTCCAATCGGAACGCTGTCATCAATAATATTTGGAATGGATAGCATTATTTTGTGAATTTTTCGATATAATTGCTGTTCGTTTTCTTCAAGAGTTTCAAGTTCCAAGTTCATTTTTTTGACGCTGGATTTAATTTCTTGGGCTTTATCTTTTTCCCCGCGCCCAATCAACGCCCCTATTTGTTTGCTTATTCTGTTTCGATCGCCCCTGATTTGATCGCATTTTGTTTTTAGTTCGCGATATTTTTTATCTAGGTCTAACACCTCATCGACTAATTTAATTTTTGAGTGTTGGAATTTTTTTTCTATATTATTTTTGACAGCTTGAGGATTTTCTCTAATAAGCTTTATATCTAACATTGGTTTTCCCCTTTTCTACCTTCTTTGATTTGCCAAAGCATAGGCCATATCTATTAATTCCTCTTTATTATAAAAATCTAAAATCAGTTTGCCTTTCCCTTCAGAGGTGACCTCGATTTTGACTTTTCTGTTTAATTCTTCTTGCATAGATAATTCCAATTCCTTATAGATATGGTCTTTTATGTCCTTTTTCTTCTTTGGCTTAGTGTTTTTTTGAGCATTACTGATTTTTTCAAGTTCTCTAACGCTCATTCCTCTTGAAATTGCTCTCGAAGCAACCTCTTTAATTTTTTCCGCATTTTCAAGTGAAAGCAGTGCGCGCCCTTGCCCTCCAGATAAATTTCCGCACTCAAGTTCTTTAATGACTTCGCTTGGCAGGCTCAACAGGCGAACAGAATTTGCAATCGCGCTTCTGGATTTTCCAACCCTTTTAGAAACATTATCTTGCGTGAGTTTGTGCTCTTCCATGAGTTTAACGTAACCCCTGGCTTCTTCTATCGGATTTAGATCTTCCCTCTGCAAATTTTCTATCAGCGCTATTTCCATGGTTTGCTTATCATCAACATCTTTTATTATTATTGGAACTTCTTTCAATCCCGCCATTCTAGACGCTCTCCAGCGACGCTCTCCGGCAATAATTTGATATCTCTCATTATCTAATGGCCTAACAACTATGGGTTGAATCACACCATGTTCTCGAATAGAATCCGCCAATGATGTCATGGCTTCTTCATCAAATCTATGCCGAGGCTGCCCTTTATTCGGCTCAACTTTGGTTATATTCACCATCAATGTGTTTTTTGTTTCTTCGGTATTGTCTTGAAATAAAGCATCTAGTCCCTTTCCTAAACCACTTTTTTTCGCCACATATATCATTCCTTTCTATTTTTTGGTGTTTTTAATGACCTCTTTTGCCAGATTTTGATATGCCCGAGCTCCTTTTGAATATTTATCATAGTATGAAATGGGTTCACCGAAGCTTGGCGCTTCAGACAATCTGACATTTTTGGGTATAACCGATTTATAAACTTTGCTATTGAAGTGCTTTTTAACTTCATTGACCACTTGCATTGTTAATTTTAATCGTCCATCATACATTGTTAGCAAAACTCCGTCTATTTCTATTAAAGGATTGTATAATTTTTTTACTTGCTTAACAGTTGCCACAAGTTGAGATAGGCCTTCGAGAGCATAATATTCGCATTGGGTGGGAATTATTATGGCATCACTAGCCGTTAAGGCGTTTAAAGTTAGTATTCCCAAAGAAGGTGGGCAATCTATTAAAATATAATTATATTCGGATTTGATTGCTTCTATTCTTTTTTTTAATAAAAAAGTTCGCTCTTTCAGTTCAACCATTTCAATCTCAGCCCCTGCTAATTCTATGCCCGAGGGAACAACGTCGACATTCTGAAATTGTGTATGGATAATAACTTTGTCGAGAGGCTGGTCGTTAATTAGCGCATCATATAAAGAAAAATCTACTTGCTTTTTGACAATTCCCATTCCGCTTGTTGAATTGCCCTGAGGATCTAGATCAACTAGCAAAGTTTTTTCCTTTTCAATTCCAATCGCAGCGCTCAAATTAACTGCGGTTGTTGTCTTTCCAACTCCTCCTTTTTGATTAACTATAGCAATAACTTTACACAAAATATCAGCTCCTTAAAACAAGTTATTGAAAGCTGTATAACCTCAGCCAAATATAATTATACCACATATCATTTTTTATGCAATAGTTTTTTGAGTTTATTTGTTTTGATTTGTATGTAATTTTAAAATGTTTC
>CADAPX010000013.1:0-7642 GCA_902789925.1 Oscillospiraceae bacterium
AGCGAGCGAACTCTTTCCCGATCCAGAAACTCCAGTGAAAACAATCATTTTGTCGCGCGGAATCTCAACGTCAACACTTTTCAAATTATTTTCTTTAGCACCTTTAATAATTATCTTTTTTTTCATAATTTTCACATTTCTCCTAATTTTATTCTATCAAATCAATTTTTTTAGCTGATCAATCCTGTCTCGAATCAAAATTGCATATTCAAAATCTAAAATTTTTGCAGCATCTTTCATCTGAATTTTTAGCTCATCGATCAAATTCAAAACCTCTTTTTTGCTTAATCGAGAATCACTCTTCGCCCTATCTGAATCGTCTTTTTTGGATATTTCAATGACATCCCGAATGCCCTTTTTAATCGTCCTTGGAACAATCGAATGCTCTTTGTTATATTTCATCTGGATTTGCCGACGCCTCAAAGTTTCTTCAATTGCCCTTTGCATCGACCCTGTGACCTCGTCTGCATACAAAATAACCTTTCCATTTTCATTCCTCGCAGCTCGCCCCATGGTTTGAATCAAAGAGGTCTCTGAACGCAAAAAGCCCTCTTTATCCGCATCTAAAATTGCAACTAAAGAAACCTCGGGAATGTCAAGCCCCTCTCGAAGCAGGTTTATTCCAACCAAAACGTCAAATTTTCCAAGCCTCAAATCCCGAATGATCTCCATTCTTTCAAGCGTGTCGATCCCAGAATGCATATATTTGACTTTTATGTCTATGTTTTCGAAAAATTCCGACAAATCCTCCGCCATCTTTTTAGTCAGCGTCGTTATCAAAACCCTCTCATTTTTGTCTGCCCTGATTTTTATCTGCGAAACCAAATCCTCAATCTGCCCCAAAACAGGCTTGACCTCAACCTCTGGATCCAAAAGCCCCGTCGGCCGAATCATCTGCTCAACAATCGCCTTGCTATGCTGCTTTTCAAATTGGCCAGGCGTTGCGCTAACATATATTACTTGATGTATTTTTTTGTAAAACTCATCAAAATTCAGCGGCCGATTATCATACGCTGACGGCAAGCGAAACCCAAAGTCAATCAAAGTTTTCTTTCGCGCGTGATCCCCAGCATACATCCCTCCAACCTGAGGCAGCATAACGTGGCTTTCATCAACAAACATCAAAAAATCATCGGGAAAATGGTCAAGAAGCGTATATGGAGTTGAGCCTGCAGGGCGCCTGGCGAGAATTCTGGAATAGTTCTCAATTCCTTTGCAAAACCCCGTTTCCTTAAGCATCTCAATGTCATACATAGTTCGCTGACGGATCCTCTGCGCCTCAACCAACATATTACTCTCGGTAAAATATTTTTCTCTTTCCCTAAGCTCAGCTTCAATGTCGGATATCGCAACATCAAGCTTTTCGCGCCCAACAATATAATGAGAAGCCGGAAATATTGCAACATGCCTGACTCTCTCTTTAACCTTTCCAGTCATTGCATTTATAATGCTTATTTTATCTATTTCATCTCCAAAAAATTCAACTCTATAGGCATTTTCTGAAGAATACGCCGGAAATATATCAACAACGTCTCCGCGAACCCTGAACTTATTTCGGCTGAAACTGATGTCATTTCGCTCATATTGCAAGCTAACCAGCTGTTTTAAAAGATCATCTCGACTTCTTTTCATGTCCTGCCTCAAGCTAATAACCATGCTGCGATAGTCTATCGGGCTTCCCAAACTATATATGCACGAAACGCTGGCAACAATTATGACGTCTCTCCTCTCAGAAAGCGCGCAGGTTGCAGAATGCCGAAGCTTATCAATTTCGTCGTTTATTGAAGAGTCCTTTTCTATATATGTGTCTGTTGAGGGAATATATGACTCTGGTTGATAATAATCATAATAAGAGACAAAATATTCAACCGCATTTTTCGGAAAAAACTCCTTAAATTCGCTGCAAAGCTGGGCGGCCAAAGTCTTGTTGTGGGCTAAAACCAGGGTTGGTCGATTAAGCTTTGCTATGATGTTTGCCATTGTGAAAGTCTTTCCAGACCCAGTCACCCCAACCAAAGTCTGCTCCCTGTTTCCATTTTTGACGCTTTCTAAAAGCGCTTCTATAGCCTGAGGCTGGTCACCTGTCGGCAAATATTCAGATTTCAATTCAAATTTTTCCAAAACAAATCACTTATTTCCTTCTTTATTCAAAAATTTATAAAACCGAAAATATATGACATAGCACAAAATTTAAATCAATGATTCATATATTTTCTTCAATTTCTCACCTATAATTTTCAAATCCCTCTCGCGAGCAACTTCATATGATTTTTCTGAAACATCTTTTAATTTTCCCTCAAAAAACAATTTTATTTTAGACTCAAATTCATCTAAATTTTTGGCTTTATAGACATTCTCTCCATCAACCAGCCATTCATCAAACACAGGAATATCGCGTATAATCGCGCTTTTTTTACACGCACACGCCTCGATTATTGGGATTCCTTCTGTTTCCTCAAAAGTTGGAAATAAATACAGATCCGCCCCATTCATCGCTTGCTTTATGACCTCCGGTTCAACATATCCAGCAAAAGTTAAATTGTCAAGCTGCGTTCGAATCGCCCTCCGAACCCGCCTCCCAGCAAAAATTAAGGGGCTATATCCAAACCATATAAATTTATACTGCGGCAACCTTTTTGCGAGCTCAACAAAGTCCAAAATCCCCTTTCTTTCAATATATAACCCAATTCCAAAGATGATTTTGTCGGTTTCGTTATAAAAAAATCGCTTTCTAAATTTTTCCCTTAACGAAGCGTCATTTTCAAAAAAATTCAACTCTATCCCATTAGATATGTCAAATATTCTTTTATTTTCCAATCCTTTATATTTATATAACAGCTTTTTGGAATATATTGTTGGAGTGAGTATAACATCTCCCAAACTATAGCATTTTATCAGCCACTTTTTAAATATTTTAGAGGTTATGTTGCTGAAAATAAAGCCATTTTTATAGTCCTCCTCTGTTGAATGGGCGTGGTATACAATCTTTTTTCCATTTTTTTTCGCTCTTTTTGCAATAAAATATGACTGTGGAAAATATGTGTTTATATGTAAAATATCATAATCATCATCTTTATTTAAAGTGTATTCCACTCCTGCAAAATCCAAAGCCTTAATTTGATGCTCAATCGCCTTTCCCAGGCCGGATTTTTTAAGCAAGCTTTCGTGTTCAGTATATAACAAAACTTTCATATATTTTAATCCCTTTCAAAATAAATTGAAATCAAAAAATGGTCCTATCTTAGTATATTATATTCTCGCATGGAAGTCGAATCGCCGCTTTTTCCAAAAATGAAATGGTCAACCAAAGTCATGTTCAAACTCTTTAGCGCCAAAACTAAATCCTGGGTTTTGATTTTGTCCTGAATTGAGGGGGTTGCAACTCCGTTGGGGTGGTTATGAGCCAAAACTATCCGATCAACATTCCAACGCATCGCAAATCTAATAATCAGCTCACACGAAATGTTAACAGCCTTTCTGCTTCCCTGATTTAAAAGTTCGCAAGCAACAAAGCGCGCAAAATCATCAATCCCAGCAACAAACAAAACTTCGTTAACCCTGCCGACAAATTTAGCTTTAAAAAATTTTCTCCATTTGTCCGGAGTGTCCATAATTTCGCTGGGCTTGGCCATATCTTCGCTATATAGCCGAAACATTTGGGGCATTTGCTTTAGCAAAATCGCAACATGCTCCCCAACGCCTTTAACTTGAAGCAAAAGCTCATATGGGGCGTTCATAACCCCTGCAATCGAGCCAAACTGTTCTATTAAATCATGAGCTAATTTATTAGTGTCGCGCTTGGGTATTGCGTAAAACAGCAAAAGCTCCAGAGCTTCATGGGGCTCAAAGCCATCAAAGCCTGTCTTTAAAAATCTATTCTTCATCCTGCTTCTGTGGCCTGAATGCGAGTGCTGCTCCAAAATATATCCCCACCCATCCAACTTTAATATACACATCGAATTATTATATCACATCACAAGCAAAAAATCTAGCCTTTGCTATAAAAATAATCGCTAAATTTTTTTGGACCCACAATCCAGTGTCAAGTGAAATTGAGAGAAATTACATATGGTATTATTTTATTGGGTTAGATTTGTCCCCTCAATCGCCCCTGCTTAAAATATATAGCTCTTTGCTTGAAAAACCCAACATATCTAAAGCATCCTCAACTACGCTTAAAAAACAATGCAAAAGCCAATCAAAGCGCCGCCCGCTCACAACGGGCTTGAGTAGTTAAACCTTTCTCAATCTCGAGTCCCTTTGAAAGCGTCCGTGATAAGTGGTAGTTGGGCACCCGTGAGCTGCTATTTCACAACTATTTGTAATATTCAACCTTCCTCAAGCACGGCTCCTTTCAAAGCGTCCGTGATAAGGGGTAGTTAAGCGTCCGTGAGCTGCCATTTCACAACTAACTGTAATATTAAACCTTCCTCAAGCACGGCTCCTTTCAAAGCGTCCGTGATAAGTGGTAGGTTGGGCGCCCGTGAGCTGCTATTTCACAACTATTTGTAATATTCAACCTTCCTCAAGCACGGCTCCTTTGAAAGCGTCTGTGATAAGTGGTAGCCTAAGCGTCCTTAAACCGCCGTCTCACAACTAACTGTAATATTAACCCCACTCAAGCACAGTTCCTTTGAAAGCGTCCGTGATAAGGGGTAGACTAATGTCCTCAAGAGCGGTCACGCTCACAACGGACTTGGTTATTAAACCTTTCTCAAGCACGGCTCCTTTCAAAGCATCCGTGACAAGTGGTAGGCTAATGTCCTCAAGCCGCCCGCTTACAACTAACTGTAATATTAAACCTTCCTCAAGCTCAAGTCCCTTTGAAAGCGTCCGTGATAAGTGGTAGTTGGGCGCCTGTGAGCTGCTATTTCACAACTAACTGTAATATTAAACCTTCCTCAATCTCGAGTCCCTTTGAAAGCGTCCGTGAGAAGGGGTAGGCTAATGTCCTTGAGTAAGGGTGGATAACCGCACAAAACGTTCATTTCAAAAGCCCTTGACAAAATTTGCTAAAATGTGCTACAATGAAATCAAAGTGAAAATGTAAATCGTGATGTGATTTTTGTTCTTGGTCCCTCGGTTTGGGGAAAATTTCCAACACTAATCTAAATTATTTTGCTGGGAGGATTTTTTATGTCAAGAGTGGTAAAAATCAATTTAAATGGCGGCGTAAAAAGAATAGTTTCAACTTTAATTTGTTTGATGATGGTTTTGGCGACGTTCCCAATGCACATGCTGAAAAACACGGTTAGTGCAGACGGGGGGATCGATAGACCTAAAATTGGGAGATGAAAAAGATGAGGCTGCCACCGTTGGAAATGGCAGCGAAGTTAAGGGTTGGATGGATGCGACTTTGAGTCCGAAAGGAGCTTTAGCTGATGCGGACACTGTGAAAAACGCAGGCGACATTAATATTACATTGAGTAATGATATTACGGTAACTGATGTTAATAACAAAATGTCTGGTAACTACTCTTTCAATTTCACTGGCGATAAATTTGCTGGCAAAACGATAACCATTGATGGGGGCAATCACACAATAAAAATAGATAATGAAGGTTTATATTTCCTGCAGTTGGAAAATTGCACAGTTATTTTGAAAAACATCATTATTGATGGCGGGTGGAATGGCCAGAACGGTGGCTTGTCAAGACAAGGCGCTTTTATCAAGGTGACCGACTCGAGCAATGCACAATATAACTCAGAATTGGAAATCGAGAAAGGAACAACAATTCAAAATTGCAAAAATATAGCCGATGGGGACGACAATATGTTAAAAGGGGGTGCGATATGTAGTGATGGTGGAACAATAACAATAAACGGCGGAAATATCAGTAACTGTAGCGCAGTGAAGAGTGGCGGCGCGATATATAGCACAGGTGGAACAATAACAATAAACGGCGGAAATATTAGTAACTGTAGCACAGCGGGGAGTGGCGGCGCGATATATAACGATGTCGACGGAATGCTAACAATGAATGACGGAAGAATTAAGGATTGTCGTGCTTACAATGAAAAGGGAAAAAAGGCAGGCTACGGAGGCGCAATAACTAATAATGCGGGATTATTAACGATAAATGGTGGGAACATTATTGGTTGTAGCGCTAGTTATCGCGGAGGCGCAATAAATAATAATGCAAACGGAATAATGACAATAAACAGAGGAAGTATTACTAATTGTACTGCCGATAAATATGTAGGCGCTATTTATAATAGTGGATATTTAAAACTTCCTCCCCAAGAGTTTGGATTTTTAACAATAACTTTTCCTGAGGAGTATGATAACTCCCCGCTTGAGGAAGTAATGGGCTATGAGGGAATTTATAATAACAAAGGAGATGATGGAAGAATCCATCCCACATCAAATTATAAAATTGTCTTTGTTGATGAATCTAATCCGCCAAAACAGTTAAACACTGGCGCTGTGATGGGCTCCAGATGGGATTATATATCTGTTTTCAATTTGGATATCGATATCATTGATAGTGTGCGTTATGTCAATAAAAGTGGTAAAGAAACCTCTGTTGCTGTCAGGGATGGCAAGTTTCAATTAACCCGGGATATGACGGATTCAGCAGAGAAAGGCGTGATAACTTTCAAAGTCGGATTTGGCGCCGCTGCGTATGACACCGTTAAATATGTCGCCAGTGGATGCATGATTTTGGACAAAAAAAGCAAGCCAACAAACTACAGTGGCGTGAATCTGCCCATAAGCGGGTTGCAAAAAGTCCCCAAGCCGAAAAACATCATCTTCGATTTTTGCCACCACACCATCCACCACAACGACCCCAACGTCTCGTTTATACAAACTGAGGCCGGACAGAATATTACAATTTGTAATCTCAAGATGGATGGAAGCGGTTGCAAATAAAGTCGCGTTGAGCCTGGTTTAGATTCAAGAAGCACGAGCGTTGGGGGTTTGCTGGTGCTTCTTTTTGATTGTTTTGGGTTATATTTGTCCCATTAATTTCGTTTTATGAAAATATCAGGCTCTTGATTAAAAAATCCTCATTAATTCCAATATCTTCAATCGCGTTCCAAAAAACAATGTAAAAGCGAGCGAAATGCCTCCGTCTCACAATCAACTGTAATATCTCAACTCATTTCCTCTCCCTGCCTCTTTCAAAGCGCCCTTGACAAGCCAAGGTCAAAAGGCTTGCCCCCTTCAAGGACGTCAAGTTACCACTTGTCACGGACGCTTTCAAAGGGACTGTGCTTGAGGAAGGTTTAATACTCAAGTCCGTTGTAAGCGGCCCTCTCAAGGATGCCAACCTACCTCTTTTCACGAACGCTTTCAAAGGAACTGTGCTTGAGGGAGGCTTAATACTAAAGCCTGTTGTGAGCGGGAAGCTCAAGGACATTAGCCTACCACTTGTTACGGACACTTTCAAAGGAACTTGTCCTCAAGTAAGGTTTAATAATCAAGTCCGTTGTGAGCGGCCCTCTCACGGACGCAAACCTACCACTTGTCACGGATGCTTTCAAAGGGACTTGTGCTTGAGGAAGGTTTAATACTAAAGCCCGTTGTGAGCAGGCGGCGGGTTAAGTTGTTGGCCACATTGTTTTTTGGAACGTGATCAAGGATTGTTTAATATATTGAGTTTTTAATTAAAGAGTTGAATATTTTCAAGAGAAGGTA
>CADAPX010000013.1:7657-27998 GCA_902789925.1 Oscillospiraceae bacterium
AGGTATTAAGGGGACAAATCTAATCCTAACTCAAAATACAAATTGTATATTTTTGAAATATTTTGAACACTAATCTAAACTCTGCAAAAGTGACTTCAATAAATTTTGTAAATATTTTTTAATTTTTTTTAAATTGGGTATTGACAAGCGGGTTTTATGTGTGATATAATATTTGGGCAGGTGATATTTGAGATGCGCGCTGGTGTAGCTCAGTTGGTAGAGCAGCTGATTTGTAATCAGCAGGTCGGGGGTTCAAGTCCGTCCACCAGCTCCATTTTGAATTATTTGGGAGATTTCCCGAGCGGCCAAAGGGGGCAGACTGTAAATCTGTTGCTTTATGCTTCGGTGGTTCGAATCCACCATCTCCCACCAGGTGTTATTTTTTGAACTGTTCTGTAAATGTGGAGTTTTTTGTGTGTTGAAACGGGAGACGTGTGATATGGAAAAGATTGTGAATGCAAAAAATCATTTTGAAAAGTTGATCAAAGCTCAGCTCGATAGGATTAGATCCATAAAGTCGCAGGGGGATTTTATTGACTACGCTCATTTAGATAAAATAAAAGTCGGGATCTGTGGCGGCGATGGAATTGGCCCCGTGATAACTGATGAAGCCAGGAGAGTCCTCGAGTTTTTGCTTGAAAGTTCTGTTTGCTCTGGAAAGATTGAATTTAAAAACATAGACGGTTTAACAATTGAAAATCGAGCAAAAGCCGGAAAGGCTATTCCGGACGACGTTCTAGCAGATTTGAAAAAATGCCATGTTATATTAAAAGGCCCAACCACAACTCCAAGAAAAGGCGATCAGTGGCCAAATATTGAAAGCGCGAATGTTGCAATGAGAAAAGAGCTGGATTTGTTTGCTAATGTTCGTCCTGTTAAGGTTCCAAGCGAAGGGATAGACTGGACGTTTTTCAGAGAAAACACTGAGGGCTCATATGCACTGGGTTCTTGCGGAGTCAACATAGATGAAGATCTAGCAATAGATTTTACAGTTACAACCCGCCAAGGATCTCAGCGGATCGCTAGGATGGCTTTTGAATATGCCAGGAAAAATTCTAAAAAGAAAGTTTCGATAGTAACTAAAGCTAATGTCATAAAAACGACAGACGGTAATTTTTTGCGCGATTGCAAAGAAGTTGCAAAAGAGTTCCCTGAAATTGAAGTGGATGATTGGTATATAGACATAACAACCGCTAAATTGATCGACAAGAATCGTCGTAAGGATTTTTCGGTGTTTATCTTGCCTAATCTTTATGGCGACATTATAACTGACGAAGCAGCTGAATTTCAAGGCGGAGTTGGAACTGCTGGCAGCGCGAATTTGGGAAAGCGCTATGCTATGTTTGAGGCAATCCACGGCTCTGCTCCAAGAATGGTTGAGGAAGGTCGGGACATATACGCTGATCCCTGTTCAATCCTCCAACAAGCTCGAAAAAGCTTTGGACGTATGCATGTTTAAAGAGAAAAAATTAAAAATAACAGGCAGGAAGGACGGCGCAACAACCAAAGATTTTGGAGATTATGTCATGTCGACAATTGAAAGCATTTAATCTGAATTTTAGTTAATGAGTTTTGGGCAAGTTAGAATCTATCTTGCTCATTTTGTTATTTCATAGCTGTCCCAAATCATTTCCTTGAGCAAAGATAAATCAACTTTATTCACAAAAACCGTGTTCCAGTGGACTTTATTCATATGCCACGCCGGGATGACTGACGAATTAACGCTCCTTAAAAAATCAGCCTTCATCGGATCACACTTTAAATTAACTGCCAATTCGCCATTTAGTTCAAACACCAAAGCAAACCACTTTTTATTGTTCTTATGACGAGCGACAACATGCTCTCCCTTTCTAAACGGATTGTCTATTAAAGTGCTGGGAAATGTCTTTAATAAATCTATGAATTCTCTTTTTTTCAAAATAGTCCCCTTTTTTCTAAAACATCAAACAAAAATTTAATTTTGCAACAACTTTAGAGCCGCTTGATATTGATCATCATCACACAAATTGAGTTTGGAATTTAAATATAATTTTTCTTTATCTTCACTTAAATCCACATCTATATCAGGAATAACTCCAACTTCATTAAAATTTTCGCTTTTAGCTGGATTAAAATATGCAGTTGTGACTTTGATTGCGCCCCCATCTCCCAACATCTTGGTTGTCTGCAAAACGCCCTTGCCATAGGTTTTCTTGCCAACTTGCCTAGCTTTCCCATAGTCTTTCAAATCGCAAACAAAAAGCTCTGCTGCGCTTGCGGTGTTTTCATTAGTTACCACAACCATCGGAAGATTTATTTCATTTTCATCAGAAATTCCCAAAACCGATTCGTGGCCATTTAAATCAACTTGAGTTGCTATAATTCCAGAGGGTATTAACATGTTCAACATTTTACACACCGAGCTAATCGTTCCCCCGCCATTATTTCTCACGTCAAATATTAAAGCCCGAGCGCCTTTGCTTTGCAGGTTCAGCAACGCTTCTTCAAATTGCCTGGCTGAAGAATCTGTAAAAACATCTATTTTAACATACCCATTCTCCCCATCCATAAAATATTCAACACTCGGAATTTCAACATTCTCTCGAACCAATGTCCGCGCAAAAACATCTCCATTTCTGTTTATTGTCAAACTGACTTCGCTGCCAACCTCCCCTTTTAAAAGTTTAGATATATTACTCTTTGTAATTTCAATTTCATCAACCTTAACGATAACATCACCAGCTTGAATTCCCGCAGCAGCAGCGGGCGAATTTGGATAAACCGAAACAACAATCAATTCTCCTTTATCATTAGTGCTTAATGATATTCCTATCCCTGAAATCACGCCGCTGTTAAAGTCTTCCCATTTTTTCCACTCTTCACTTGTGTAATATTTTGCATATTTATCACCCAAACCGTCAATATAACCATTTACAGCGCATTTAAAGAGGGATTTTTCATCGATTTTTCCTAAATATGCTCCCCTAACATATTGATCGATTTCATGTAACTTCATGTTCAACCTGTTAAACCCGCCCAACTGAAAAAAGGCAAATCCCATTCCTCCAAACCACGCGACCACAGCGCAAATAACAAAAGCTAAATATTTTGATAATATTTTTTTCATTACATCAGTCCCTCAAAGCGCGCAGCTTTATTTCAGTAAACCTAAAAAAATTCAAAACAAGCCAAAAGTTGATTATACTCAAAAGTAAAACCAACTTTTAACCGGCTGTTTTTTAATTATCAACCAAACGGTGTGCGTATGGGCCTTCCGTGATATCTTATTTCAAAATGACAGTGAATGCCATGGGATTCGCCTGTGTTTCCAACAAGGCCTATGCAATCGCCTCTGCTAACAATTTGCCCAACATGAACATGTCTCTCAAGCATATGCCCATATAGAGTTGAATATCCGTCACCGTGGTCTATAACGACAACATTTCCATATCCGCCCAAGCCATCTCCTCTTATTCCAAACCTAGATGCAATAACCCTGCCGCCTCGGGATGCAAGAATCGGACTGTGCCTGCCGTGTGTTCCGATGTCAACACCGAAATGCGGCGTGGCTGGGTTATAGCCTCTGATAAAACTGGTTGATCCGGCGACAGGATACAAATACCCCGAACGATCGACCGGCATTGGCGTTGCGCCCCAATCTCGAGCCTGGAGAGAACGAACAAGATCTGTTGCATCCTCCAGTTCACACTGAGCATTCGAACGAGCCTGCTGCAAACGTTTTCTAGCCCTCTCTATATTTGCTGATTCTTGTGTGCTCTTTTCGAGCTGAGCTGCAAGCTCACTACTTGCGGACTGCTGACTTGCTTTTAATTCACTAACCTCGTTCAATTTGAGGTTTATTTCATTGATCGAATCAATAACAGTCTGCTTATCCCTGACAATCTGAGCCATTTTTTCCTCAACTTTAGATTTTCTTTGATCGATCTGGCTGATTTGCTCATCCAACCTATCAGTTAATTGTTTATCATACTCAGCTATTTTTTGCAAATACACAGCATTTGATATGAATTCACCAAAATCTTGAGAAGAAAACAAAACATCTAAAGCGCTAGACTGTCCATATTCATAATCCTCACCAAGCCTTGCCCTTAATTTGTCTTCAGTCTCCTTCTTTTCCGCCTCCAAAGCGTCAATCTCTTTTTGCATTTTAAAAACTTGTTCTTCAAGCTGAACTATCTGCAAATTGAGCTCATCAACCGCCCTTTGCTTTTCTGATATCTTAAAATTCAGCTCGTTAATTTGAACATCACAAGCATGAATTTGATTAGAAAGAGCATCTATCTGCTTTGACAAAACCTCCTGAAATTTACTTTGTTTTTGCTTGCTCTCCTCAAGCTGAGAAAGCTCCCTCCCGTAGCGCTCAATCTCTCTTTGAAGCTCCGAAACTGTTTTTGCATAGGTTGGGGTGAAAAATAATTGAGACAAAATAGCCACGCATAAAAACAGAACAACGCAACGCCGACCTCTTAAGTTAAACAAAACAAACTCCTCCTATAGTTTAAACAATGTGTATAAAAACATTATAAAATTTTGAAATGTATTAAATTTAAACACTCAAATATTTTCTAACACTTATCAAACTTCCAGCAACACCTGCCAAAATTCCGCCAAACAAAAATCCAAAAACAACCAAAAGCCCAACACTTCCAAACCTAATCCAACTTGAAAACATTGATTTCAAAAACGCAGAGCTGTTCTCGGTGAGTATGACTGATATGGCTTCATATCCAACAAAAATCATAACGAAAGCAACAATAGCCGAAATCACACCAATTGCCATTCCTTCAACCAAAAACGGCAGCCTAACAAAATTATCAGTTGCTCCAACCTGCTTCATTATCGCAATCTCACGCCTTCTTGCAAAAACAGTTGCGCGAATTGTGTTGGAGATGATGACAAGCGAAGTCAATATCAAAGCAAGAACAACAGCTGTTCCAAACCAGCCAACCGTCCGCCCGAGCTCTTTGATCATGTTGGTGACATTCGTCGGAACCGAAACATGCTCAACCAACGAAGAATTTTGCGCAATCTGAACAACGTCATCCACTTTTGCCATATCTTTTATATGTACGTTAACCGAAGCTGGCAAAATATTCTCCTCTGAAAGCGTCTTAATCGCTGAATCACTGTTAACCCTTTTAGAATAATTCAAAAGCGCCTGTTCTTTAGAAACATATTCCGCATCCTTGACGCTGTCATTACTTTCAATCGAATCAATTAAACAATCAACGTCCGCCTGCTCAACGTCATTTTTCAAAAATGCAACCATGGTGCTTTGCTCGCCAACATAAACCACCATATTGTTAATATTTCCCGTCACCAAAATTGAACACCCAACAGCCAGCAAACACGCAGTTAAAACTCCAATCGAAGCCAAAGCCATGAGCTTATTTTTAATGACATTTTTCAACCCCTCGAAAAACAAATACTTTAAACTATTAACGTTCATTTGCCCCTCCAACAACTTTTTTATTTTCCTCGCCAGACGAAATCTTTCCAACAACATTTTCATCAAACGCGATTTTTCCTCCTTCAATTCCAATAACCCGACCGCCAAAACTGCGAACAAGCTCGTGTTCATGCGTGACGACGACGATGGTGGTCCCGCAATATTTGTTAATCTCAACAAGCAAGTCAACAATTTGCATTGACAACTCAGGATCTATGTTTCCGGTTGGCTCGTCAGCAACAAGTATTGGCGGATCGCTGGCTAAAGCCCTAGCTATTGCAACGCGCTGCTGCTCGCCGCCTGAAAGCTCATTTGGAAATTTATTCAGCGATTTAGACAAATTAACCAAATCCAAAACATACGGAACCCGGGTTTTTATATATTTGTTTGAATAGTTCGTCACGCGCAAAACAAATGCAACATTATCAAAAACAGACATGCTGGGAATCAGCCTAAAATCCTGAAAAACCATCCCTATCGTCCGCCGAAAACTTGGAATTTCTTTTTTGCTCATCTTCCCCAAATTATAGCCATTTATCACCACATCGCCACGAGTTGCGACATTTTCGCGAGTTATTAGTTTAAGAAGCGAACTTTTTCCGGCTCCAGACTGGCCAACAATGAAAACAAACTCCCCGTCCGCAACTTTCAAATCAATATCACGCAAAGCGCAAGTCCCGTTTTCATAGTTAAAACAAACATTTTTCATTTCTATCATTTAAAAAATACTCACTTTCTAAAATTAATTTATAAAATCAACTTTTTCAAAAGATCTAATTGTCGCCAAGCCTCGAGGCCAAATATTTTCGAACCATCAAAGCTATTCTAAAAACTATGGCATCATCAAATTCCCTCAGATCCAGCCCGGTTACTCGCTTTATCTTTTCCAGCCTATAGACAAGCGTGTTCCTGTGGACAAACAGCCTCCTGGACGTCTCTGAAACATTTAGATTATTTTCAAAAAATTTGTTTATTGTAAAAAATGTTTCTTCATCTAGAGATTCTATCGGCTCCTTTCTAAAAACTTCATCCAAAAAAGCTTCGCAAAGCTTAACTGGCAACTGATATATTAACCTATACACCCCCAAATGGCCATAGCTGATGACTGGTGAACTCATGTCGAAAGCCTTTGAAATATCCAGAGAGACCTTGGCTTCCCTAAACGAACTAGCAAGGTCTTTTATGTTTTCAACAAAACTTCCAATTCCAACAACCGTCTTCGCCTCAAGCTCCGAAAACAAGCTGTCAATGATTGATGTTGCTAATTTTTTTAAGTCATCCGGCAAAATATCATTGCTCACTTCTTTTATTAAAATGACATCTGTTTCGTTTATGTTAAAAACAAAATCCTTTTGCCGATCTGGAAACAACTTCCGAACAACCTCAAAAACAGGAATTTCCTGGCCAACGACAATTCTTATCAAAAAAGCAACCCTTTTAGCATCAGTTTTAAAGCTCAGTTCCTTAGCTTTTATATATATCTCACCAGGCAAAATATTGTCAAGTATAATGTTTTTAACAAAATTGTTTCTGTCATATTTTTCGTCATAGTACTGCTTTATGTTTGATAAAGCAACAGCCAGTATTTTAACGCAACGTATTGCAGTTTCATCGACGCCTTCAACAAAAACAGCATACTCTAAACTACTATGAATTCCAAACATTTTATATACATATCCATCAAATATAAAGACGTCTTGAGACCCCATCAAATCGGCAGACAAAACGTCTCGATATGCCCCTATTTTAGACAAATCGCTGCAAGCTATGACAGTGTCTTTGCTGTCAACAACGCCAAAGACCCTTTTAACGGCATCTCTCATTTGATTTATCACAGTTTGAAACAGCCTGCTGGACATCCAAAAATCTCCTCTTCATGATTTTTGCAAAAATGAAAACACACAAATCTAAAAGCCTGAAAAATTACAAAACCAAAACAAAAACAACAATCACTATCACGTAACGATATAATGGTAACATTTTTGTAGATAATTGTCAACAACTAATGCAAATAATTTTTTAAAAATTTTAAAGTTTATCACACATTTTGAAAGCATTCAGGCTAAAATTGTTTATATAAATAATATATTTATGTCTATATTGAAGTTTTAAACAGACAAGCATTAAAATTATATGGAAAATAATATGAAAAATTATATTGCAAAAAAACAGAGTTTATAATAAATTAATTTTAAAAGCGCTTCATTTTAAACAATTTTTATATTTCAATGAATTATTCAAGTTTATTCGTCATAAACATATATAAAGGGGTTGGTTTTAATTGTTTGCGATTAATTTTAAAATTAATAAATTTATGGCGTATTCAATGACTATTGCAATTTTTCTCGCAATAGTTTTTATATCGACAATTATATTTAAACAAAAAAGCAACCTGGATCCAGAACAATATCTGCGCAATTTGGGATATGAGATCGAATTTTTGTGTGAAGAAAAAATAACAATACCAAAAAAATTCAACAATGTTTTAATTAGTTACAATAAATTACAAAAAGAACAAGGATTTGATCTGTCAAAATTCTGCGGAAAAACATGCACCAAAAAGAGATTTTTAGTCACATCTTCCAAAAACAAGTCTGAAAAATATGTTGCGGACATGATAGTGTATGAAGACAAACTAATTGGCGGCGATATACACAAACAAGAATATAAACAATTCCCAATGAAAATAAACAGTATAAAATGAAAAATATCGTTTTAGAAATAAATATATGAATTAATCTAAAAAATCTTTCAATTTTTTTGACCTGCTGGGATGACGAAGTTTTCTCAAAGCCTTGGCCTCTATTTGCCGTATGCGCTCTCTGGTCACGTCAAACTCTTTCCCAACTTCCTCCAAAGTCCTGGAACGCCCGTCTTCCAAGCCAAATCTCATCCTCAAAACCCTTTCTTCCCTGCCAGTTAAAGTCCCCAAAACGTCTTTTAGCTGCTCTTTAAGCAAAGCGTGCGAAGCAGCATCAGACGGAGCTGGAGCATCATCATCCGGTATAAAATCCGACAAATGGCTGTCTTCCTCCTCGCCAACAGGAGTCTCCAAAGAAACAGGTTCCTGCGAAATTCGAATAATTTCCTTAACCTTCTGCTCCGGCAAATCCAAAATTTCAGCTATCTCCTCAGGTTTGGGCTCTCTTCCGTTTTTATGTAGAAGTTGACTGGAAATTTTTTTAACTTTGTTAATTATTTCAACCATATGCACCGGAATTCGTATTGTTCTGGCCTGATCCGCAACAGCCCTTGTTATCGCCTGACGGATCCACCATGTGGCATATGTTGAGAATTTAAAACCTTTAGTATAATCAAATTTTTCGACAGCTTTTATAAGCCCCAAATTTCCTTCCTGAATCAGATCCAAAAACTGCATCCCGCGCCCTAAATATCTTTTCGCTATGGAAACAACCAATCTCAAATTAGCCTCCGAAAGACGTTTTCTCGCTTCAACATCACCCTCAGTCATTTGTCGCGCAAGGCTTATCTCCTCTTCAGCCGACAAAAGCGAAACTTTTCCGATCTCTTTGAGATATATTTTAACGGGGTCATCAACGCTGATTGGTTCGTTATACATAACGCTTTCAACGTCCGAATTAACCTCAATGTCTGCGCTAAGGTCAATGTCAAAGTCGTCTTCCAGCTCATCAACCAGCTCAATGTTATATTGCTCAAATTTTTCATAGAGCTGTGTGACCTGATCCGAATCGAAATCAAGCTCCTCAATAGCAACTGCAACCTCTTGTATGCTGAGTTTTCCTTCTTTTTTCCCCCGATCAATCAAATCTTTAACAACCACTTTCGGGTCGATCTCAAGCGGCTCTCTAATTTCAAAATTCAAATCATCGATTTCGTTTGCCAAATCTCCAGATTTTAAATTTTCTTCCATTTCTTGCCCCCCAAAAGCCAATTTTGATCTAACGCTTTCCACTAGCATATTTCTTTCTCCTCACTTCAATTTGCTCCAGCGTCATGGCCGATATATTTTCAGCTTCCTTCTCATATTTTTCCCTAATCAGACGCATATAATCATCAATTTCTTGAGTTGTGTTCGCAAAATCTTTTCCTTCGTTAACTATTTTCGAAAAAACTCCCATTTCATCAGTGGTTAATATTTCATGAAACAACAAAAAATCTAAAGCAAAGTTTGATTTTATTCTATCACATATAATATTATATATTTTTTTATTTAATTTTGAACTAAACCAACTATCATCAATTTTACTTGATATATAATCAAAATAATCGGGATTATTATACAAAAATCTAATTATTCCCCGCTCCGCCTTTTCATATTTTGAACACACATTTTTATGCATACGTTTAGTATATATATTGCGCGAAATTTCCTTGTCAAGCCGTTTCTGGCAAATCTTTCGCTTTTTTTGCAGTAAATAGTTGACATGATTGTTAATAATTTCACGCGCAACCTTCAAAGACTGGCAAAGCTGGCCAACATAAACTTCCCTTTCTAGCGGATCCAAAATATCCGACACAACATGACAATATTCATTTATATAGCGTTTTTTTTGTTCTGGATCATTTAAATTATATTTTGAAGCAATATTTTCAATTTTAACTTTAATGGCGCTTATAGACTGATCTATTGCCAATTTAAGCCTTGCGGATCCATATTTTTTAACATATTCATCGGGATCTTTAGCCCCCTTAAGCCTCAGCGCTCTCGGACTGATTCCAACTTCCAAAAACATTTTATATGCACGATCCATTGCCAAGGCTCCAGCTTCGTCTGAGTCAAAAAGTATAACAATATCGTCAACATGGCGCGAAATAAGCCGAACCTGCGCCTGCGTCAACGCCGTTCCGAGAGCAGCGACGCAACCTCTAAAACCGTTTTGATACATAGATATGACGTCCATATATCCTTCACACAAAATAAACCTCTCCAAGCCAGCATTTTTCGCAAAATTTAAGCCATACAGGCCCAAACTTTTCTTAAACGCCAAAGTGTCCGAAGTATTTAAATATTTCGGCTTGCTCTCGTCCAAAACCCTTCCGCCAAAGCCAACAACATCGCTTTTTGCGTCTATTATTGGGAACATGACTCGATTCCTGAATTTGTCGTAATATGTCCCTTTAGTGGATTTTATGACCAAGTCAGCATCATACATCTCTTCAAAAAAAAATCCATTTGCATGCAAATAATTTTTCAATGAATCCCACGAATCGTCAGCATATCCCAGTCCAAATTTTGTGATGGTCTCCAAAAAAAGTCCTCTGTTTTGAAAATATTCAAGTCCAATCCGACCCGCTCTAGACTTTAAATTATTGTAAAAAAATCTTGCTGCAAGCCTGTTCATGGCTAAAATGCGCTGCCTTTTTTTGCTGATTTGATCATCTAAATCGTCATCTGGAATGGATAAACCAACCCTATGCGCTAAAAACTTAACAGAATCAACATAATTTAGATTTTCAATTTTTTCAATAAAAGTTATAACATCTCCGCCAACGCCGCAGCCAAAACAATAAAAGCTCTGCGTGTCTTCATAAACGACCATGGACGCGGTTTTTTCCGAGTGAAAAGGACACAAACACTTCCTGCTCTTTCCAACAGACTTCAATTCAACATACGAAGCAATAATAGACACAATATCACACAAATTTTTTAATTCATATATAAAATTTTCTCCTATTTTTGCCATATTCTCTTCATTCCTCAGTCATGTCCCTAAAAATTTTGGAATAAAAAAGTCTATATATTGTTCAGTAATATATATATCACTCATGCCAGAAATATAATCACATATTGCCCTATCAACATCAAATTTTTTAGCAATCTGTTTATAAAATTCGGGCAGTTTGGAATTATGAGACCGATAGTATTTATATAGCATTCTGACGATATTTCTCGCTTTATCCTGCTCAAGTTGAACTTTATTCGAATAATATATATTTTTAAACATATAGTCACGAAGTTTAAACTGGGCTTTGCTGACCTCGGGAGACATTTTTATGTCGCTGTCACTGTTTTGGATGATAGACCTGGCAACCGTCGCTATCCTCTGACTTTTGCTCGAGCCCAAAACCTTCAAACAATCCTGCGGCAAATCGTCCATCGAAAGCATCCCAGCGCGAATCGCATCGTCTATATCATGATTGACATACGCAACCTTATCGCAGACGCTAACAAGCCTTCCTTCCAACGTTTTGGCCTTGTCCCCGCCAAACGAGTGACACTTTATCCCGTCTATAACTTCATATGTTAAATTTAAACCCCGGCCATGATTTGCCAAAAACTCAACAACCCTGACTCCATTTTCTGAATGCGAAAAACCATGAGGACAGACTTGATTTAAAACTTCCTCGCCAGAATGCCCAAAAGGAGAATGGCCTATATCGTGGCCCAAAGCGATCGCCTCAACCAAATCCTCATTAAGCCTAAGACCTCGCGCAATTGTCCTTGAAATTTGCGAAACTTCGAGGGAATGAACAAGGCGCGTCCGATAATGGTCTCCGCAAGGAGCCAAAAAAACCTGAGTCTTTTCTTTGAGACGACTGAATGCGTTGCTGTTTAAAATCCTGTCCCTGTCTCTTTGAAAATCCGTTCTCAAATCGTCTGCTTCTTCCTCCTTCGCCCTCCCTTTGCTCGCGCTAACCAAACACGCATTTGAACTCAAGATCTGTCTTTCAATTTCTTGTGTCCTGTGTCTGATTGAAAAATGATCCATATAATCAAATTCTCCTTAAAAAAATGATGTTTTGAAAATATATCATAATCTTTTTATTCTTTCCCACGCCTCTCCAATATTTTCTATCCTAAAGCCGCCACTGGTCCTTTCAGACAACAATTTTTCAAATTTTCCCTTATTTTCGACATCTATCAACAATTCTAGTTCAACCTTATCTGAAAAACTTTTCTCAACAACCCTCGCATCAAAACTTTCAATTAAATTCTGCAGTTTAGAAAATTCTCCATATTCAACAAAAATTTTCGCACGCGCACACAACAAGCTCTTCGCAATAACTGCGTTTTTCAGCAATTTTTTACAAACGCTTGAATATGCCCCAACCAAACCACCAGTCCCGAGCAAAACGCCTCCAAAATATCGAGTCACAACAACACACACATCATATATCCGTTCTCGCTTCAACACCTCTAAAATGGGTTTCCCAGCCGTTCCATGCGGCTCGCCATCATCAGAACAGTACATAACGCCGTTTTTATAAATAGAATAGGCTGGAACATTGTGGGTTGCGTCTTTATATTCCGACCTAATCGCAGATATGAAACTCTCTGCCTCCCGCCTGCTTTTAACGTGAATCATGTGTCCCAAAAATTTTGAACGCTTCTCAACCATTTCAACCTCAACCGGGTCCATTATAGTTAAATAAGATTCTTTCATCCCAAAACCAACACCCTTTTAAACACCAGGCCCACCACCAATAGAACAAGACGGTGCACCCAATAATAAAACACCGCCTATATTAAAGTCCAGCAAACCTGCCCTCACTTGCCAAGATTGAAACGTCTCCTAAACCGATCAACACGGCCGCCAGTGTCAACTAACTTCTGTTTTCCGGTGAAGAAAGGGTGACACCTCGAGCAAATCTCAATTTTAATGTCTTGCTTTGTTGAGCGAGTTTCAATCACGTTTCCACAAGCGCAAGTGATTGTTGTCGACTCATATTTTGGATGTATATCTTTTTTCATTCCAAGTCACCTCCAAACTTAAAATGCGCAAATTCTTAAAATCAACACTTCCTTCATTATAACATAACATAAAACAAATTGCAATAACTTTATTAAAAAAATTTTTAAAATTTTTTGGCAGGTTTAAAGCTGCCGCCCCACAGATAATTAAAAAGTCGCCAAGGGCCATGAACTATATTATTAAATTGGTTTATATTTGCCCCAATAAACTTTCTTTTTTAAAAATCCAACTCTTTTCTCAAAAACCCCAACAATTTCAAATATGCTTGATCGCGCCCCAAAAAACAACCCAAAAACCAATCCAAACGCCGTCAGCTCACAACTAACTGTAATATTAAATCTTAATAATCCTCCGAGTCATTCTGAAAACCTCCTCAACAAGCGGTAGGTTAACGTCCGCAAAAAGCCCAATAAACCTTCTTCTTTAAAAATCAAACTCTTTACTCAAAATTTTCAACAATTTCAAATATGCTTGATCGCGCCCCAAAAAACAACCCAAAAACCAATCCAAACGCCGTCAGCTCACAACTAACTGTAATATTAAACCTTAATAATCCTCTGAGTCATTCTAGAAACCTCCTCAACAAGTGGTAGGTTAACGTCCGCAAAAATCAAAACCTTTCACGCTTTTTGACCTTGGCTTGTTAAGGAATTTTCGAAAAAGCTTAAAATTTTAAACCAAGGTTCACTTGCATGGTTTATGGCTGGGCAAGCGGCGTTTTAACCCACTTTATCTTTGCTTTTTTTGAGCCGCCCTTTGAGGACAGCTTAACCTGAGACGGGTTTTTTCAATCAAATTCCAAGATTTTTAAGAAGAAGGATTAATGAGACAAATATAACCCAAATCCAAATTTGTCAAATTTTTTGAAAATTTTTCATTTAAACCCAATTTATCCAACTGCATCTCAAAACTAATTGTAATATGAAGCCCGCCTCAGATATACTTCTAGTAATACAACTGATCAATCGTTAATATATTTTTCAATTTCTTTCTTCATTTTTAATTGATATTTTTCTGCTTCTGAAAAAGTTGAACCGGTTGAAGTATAATATACTTTAATTTTTGGCTCTGTCCCAGACGGCCGAACAATCAAGGACGAGTCATTTTCCAGCTTAAACTCAATAACATTAGACTTTGGCAAATTAATGCTGCGACACGTGTTTTGGATAGTATCAAAATCCTTGCCAACAAAATAGTCCAAAAATCGCAAAACCTTAAGCCCGCCTATGGATTTCGGGGCATCCTCCCTGATTTTAGAAATTATTTTTAGCATTTTGGTTGCGCCGTTCACACCATCAAAAACATAACTGTCAATAACGTTTTTACACACTCCGTATTCTTTATATATATCACTCAAGGCTTTTAAAACCGACATACCCGATTTTTTATAAAAAGCTGCCATTTCGCAAACAAGCATTGTTGCAATGACCCCGTCCTTATCCCTAACATAGCTTCCCGCCAAATATCCGTGGCTCTCTTCAAACCCAAAAATAAAGCTGTCTTGCTTGCCTAATTTTTCTAAAATACCGATCTGCTCTCCAATATATTTAAAACCAGTTAAAACATTTTTTAATTTTACGTTATATTTTTGGGCAATTTTTTCAGCAATTTCGCTTGAAACAATCGTCTTAACAGCAATCGGATCTTTGGGCAAAGTTCCCAAAGCCACTCTCTGACAGCATATATATTCAAGCAAAAGCGCTCCGATCTGATTTCCGCTCAGCAAAACATATTCTCCAGCCTCGTCAGGAACCGCAACTCCAATCCTGTCGCAATCCGGATCAGTCGCAATCAATATGTCGGGTTTATAAATTTTGCAATCCCGAAGCCCCAAAGCAAGCGCCTCTTTAATTTCAGGGTTTGGGACTTGGCATGTTGAAAAATTTCCATCTGGATTCTCCTGCTCCAAAACAACGTGAACAGATTTAACCCCCATGCGCGAAAACATCGTCCTAATCACCCGATTCCCAGCTCCATGAAGCGGGGTATACACAACGCAAAAACCAGGTTCAGCCAAAGCCTCGGGATGAATCAAACAGCTTTCAACACAGTCCATATAAGCCTTCTCAACATCATCGGATATATATTTTATCACGCCTTTATAGAGTCCCTGTTCAAAATCCATCAATTTTATGTCTTTAAACATATCTATATTCAATGATATCTCATATATTTGACTCGCGTCATCTTCTCTCAACTGGCACCCATCTTCTCCATACACTTTATATCCGTTATATTGAGCAGGGTTGTGGCTTGCGGTTACCATAATTCCAGCATCACATCCAAGATTTCTGACTGCATACGATAAACATGGAACAGGCATAATTTCTTTATATATATTCACAAATATTCCATTAGCAGCAAAAACACACGCCGCCTCTTTTGCAAAAAGATCGGACTTTATCCTGTTATCATAGCCAATCGCAACGGATGGATTTTCAAAATTTTTTGTTAGATATTCACAAAACGCCTGCGTCACTTTGCGGACAACATATATGTTCATTCGGGCGGTTCCAGCTCCAATAATTCCCCTGATTCCAGCGGTTCCAAACTCTAATTCTTTATAAAACCTCTCCTCTATGGCTTTTTCATCATTTTCTATTTTATCAAGTTCACGTATTAAATCAACATCATCAGTTGCATATTTTCTCCAAAGTTCATAAATTTTAATCTCTGATCCACCCATATGCGCTCTCTCCTAAAAATTAATCGCAACAACAAAAATTTTTACTTATTTAAAATTAAACTAGAATATATCCCAAAAGACTCTAATTCTTCTAAAATTTTCGAATTGCTGTTAGAACTAACAAAAGCCGGAAAAATTGAAACATCTGAACCAATATCTCTGGCGCACTCAACAAATTTTTTTATTGGATCCCCGTCACCGCCAGCAAAATTCAACCTGTTATTTAAATCTATCAAAGGTGCCTGATTTTTTGCCCCATATGTTGAAATATTTCCACCGTATAAAATATCCGCAACATTTCCTTCTCCAAAAACCCTCCAGTCATACGCCAGAATATATGAAACATTTCTTGAATTTAGTTCAGCTAAAAATTGGCGCAAAATTTCGCCCTTAGTCTTTGCGTCTGAGCCCAAACCGACTTTGGAATTTAGCTCAACCGGAGGAAATGAAACGTGGTTCAAAAAAACCTGCCTATATCCCAATTCCGAAACTTCAGCCACAATATCACAAATATATTTTCTGGCCGAGCTTTCATATGGATTAAGCCACCTCTCAGAGCGCTTGGTTACTGGATTTGTGAATAAATAGGTCACATTTTTAGAGGAATACACATAGGAATTATTTCGTTTAAAATGAGGAGCAGTTTGGTCATAAAATGCGTTAACTTTGGCTATTGGGACCAGGCCCGCAGCCTCAATCTCAGCGGCAATTTTTCGCGCATCAACAGCTGACCGGGAAATCGCTCCCCATTCCCGAGCTTGAGGAACTTGGCTTGGATATAACAAAATTCCGTTTTCATCCTTTAGCGGAACAACTATTGCATTTTTTCCTTCACTCTTTGATTTATTAATGAATTCAGTCACATATTTAGCATTTGACAATTTATCCGCCAAAAGCTCAACAGCAACGATTTTTTCGGTCTTTTTGGGGGGAGCGTCTTCAGGATCAGCCTCTTTTAAATCTGGCTCAGCGCTTTCATATGAACTCTCAGCAATTTCGATTTCAACACACCTCTCGCGATTGACATAGCTGTTGATTCCCATAGCCACCAAATACACAACAAAGGCAACAACAACAAATAAAACAAAACATATAAAAACGTGAAATGCCGTCCCTTTTTTCCTGCCATATCCTCTGTATATCTTGGAATATCTCTTCACCCTATTTTTCTTAGACACAAAAAATTCCCCCATAAATCAAACATATATGCATCCACAAAACAATACAATCTAATTGTACCCCAAAATTTAAGTATATGCAAGGCTAAAATACCATAAAATTAAAAAAACTTGAAAATAAATTTAACCAACGAAAAGATGTGATATATTGAACATTGAAATTTTAGACAATCACGTTATAAAAATCACACTATCATCAAAAGATATGGAAAAACATGGAATAATTTATGAAAAAATTGACTATAACGACAAAAAAACCAGACAATTTGTTGTCAGTCTTCTATATAAACTCAAAAAATTATCGCAAATAGACATTTCTAAAAGCAAAATATTCATTGAAGCGTTCCAAACTGAAGAAAAAGGATGTGTGTTATATCTAAATATAGTCAGCGAAAAAACAATAAATCATATATTAAAAACAGAAACAAAAAATCCATTAATCACACAATTTAAAGATATGCAAAGCTTAAAGCAAATGTTAAAAAATCCACCGTTTCAAAAATATATTAACACAATATTTAAAAGCGAACTATATTATAAAAATAATACCCTCATATTAATTATTTATTCATGTTGCAAACAAGTAAAAAAACTGTCATCCTGCCTTTTTGAACACGGAAAGCTCATAGGATTTGGCGAATTAAACAAAAAACTCATCAAAGAACACTCCAAATTAGTCATAAACAACAACGCCATAGAAAAAATATTGAAAAGCTAGGCGGGATAATTTCCTGGAAATCTCAAATTGTCAACCGCTTTTTTAAAGTCTTTTTCACCAAATATCGCTGACCCGGCAACCAATAAATTAGCTCCAGCATCCAAAACACTTTTTGCGTTTTTAGGATTGATCCCCCCGTCCGCCTGCAAATCAATTTTTGAATTCAAGCGCCTAATTTGCTTGATTTTATCGAGCATATCCGGCATAAACTCCTGCCCCGCAAAGCCCGGCTCAACAGTCATAACCAAAACCATGTCAACCAATCCAAGATATGGCAAAATGGCATCGACAGGGGTCTTGGGTTTGATTGATATCCCGCATCGACACCCACATTTGCGCAACATATCTATGCAATCAGAAATATTATCGTCACACTCGGCGTGGAAAGTTATGCTGCTGGCTCCGGCATCAACCAAAGATTTAACATGTCGACAGGGACTAGTCGCCATAAGATGAACGTCCATAAACATATCGCATGAAGCAGACAAACTCCTCAAAACAGGGACTCCAAATGAAATGTTTGGAACAAAATGCCCATCCATAACATCAACATGCAAAATATCCGCCCCAGCTTCTTCAAGACGCTCAATCTCGCTCATCAAACAAGCAAAATTAGCCGACAATATTGATGGACAAACCAAAACCTTTTTCATAAACACCTCTAACCTTAACAACAAACATCAACGTTAATTGTAACTCAAAAGGAGCTTTAAGTCAAATGATATTTAAAATTATTCTTAAAATCCAAACAATCTCTGCTGAAAAGAATCAAAAAATTTCGTCTATTTAAAAGAAAAACGTTAAAGTTAGCATATCATCAGAACAAGATTGATATAAATTCTCACTTTGATTTTTAGAAATATAATCCCTAATTTTTCCATCCTGAATCAATATTTTCTTCATTTTACTATATATCTCTTGAGAGCCACATTTTATTGATATAACGTGTTTTTTATTGCTTGTTTGACGTTTTACTAAACTGCCAAATTTATTTAGATCCACTGTCTCAAAATATGCGCCTTCTCGAACAAAATAGTTTTGCTCTGAATGGTTACACAACGGGACTTTGATGTTTTCGCTCACTTTGTGCGCTATGTTAAATTCATCAGTTGTGCATAAAAGGTAGTCGTAGTTTATCGGCTTTCCTCCCTTTTCTGACGAGCCTTCACTTGAAAATCCGCCGCCCCAGGTCGTGTCTACGCAATACCAATTTCCATCAATCAAAACTTGATTCCATGCGTGATTATCGCCTTGGCCAGCCGCTGAAATATGAACTCCGTTAATGACAATATTGGCATATCCAGTGACCAAAATGGTTTTGACGCCCAAACAGTTCAAAAGATACTGCGTTGCCTTAGAATAGCCCATACAGACGGATTTTCCCAAAATGAAGACGGAGCATATGTTTTGATCCTCTCCTTCAACGCTTTCATACCTAGTGTGTGAAACTATATACTCATAGACATTTTTAACCTTTGTATAACTATCTGCATTAGTTGGTATCTGCGCAAAACATTTTGCAACATATTCATCTATTTTCTGCTTGCGCGAATTTATTTCCTCTTTGCTATATATATATGTTCCTGAAAAATATGTTTCAGAGCCTTGAGTTAAACTATATCCAGACACATAAAAAATCTCGGGATGATCATTCATAACGCAGGAATATATTTTGTCAATTGTCGCTTTGTCTGAAACGGAAATTTTAACCTTTTCCCCGCGTTTTTGCAAGATGGCAAGAATCTCTCTATAAAACCCCTGCTCCTTTGGCGTCAGCTGTTCATAAAAATATGTGCTATATCCTTCAAATTTTTCATCTATTCCCATCTGCTGATCCTGCTCATCAGACTGTTTATCATTGGAATTAAAATTAAAACTAATATTTTCGCATCCACACAAATTAAATAATAAAAAAACCGAGATAATCATCAAAATAAGTCTTTTGTATGTTTTTTTAAAAATATTCAATTTCAAGCATCTCCTTTGACAAAATTAGCACATTCCGCACCAACATCATTATAACACAGTATTTTAAATATTGCAAGCACTTATTTATAATAAAATAATGATGACACACATATATATATTAATGAATATGTAATTATATAATTTTTTTTGAAAATTTAACCAATGATTTAATATTTTTCATCAAATTATCAAATTCATCTAAATCCAATGACTGCTCGCCATCAGACAACGCCTTGGACGGAGAGTCATGAACTTCAATCATAACGCCATCTGCTCCAGCAACAACCGCGGCTTTAGATAGCGGAGCAACCATCCATTTCCTGCCCGTTGCGTGACTGGGGTCAATAATAATTGGCAAATGCGAAATTTTTTTAACCATAGGTATGGCCGAAATGTCTAGGGTGTTTCTGGTCAGCGGCTCGTGCGTCCTAATCCCTCTTTCACACAATATAACGTTATTATTCCCGCCGGACAGTATATATTCAGCGCTCAAAAGCCATTCACGAATTGTGTTTGATATGCCCCTTTTCAAAATTATCGGCTTATCGCATCTTCCCAGCTGGCGGAGCATTTCAAAATTTTGCATATTCCTTGCTCCAACCTGTATAACGTCTATATCTGAAAACAAATCCAAATATTTAAGATCGGTTAGCTCGCTCACCACAC
>CADAPX010000014.1 GCA_902789925.1 Oscillospiraceae bacterium
GAAACTCGCTCAATTCTCTGCGCCATGTCCTTGGGATTTGCGATAATTGTTGTTGAACTTTTTTGGGGGATCGCTGCTTCATAGTCAATAAAAGACCCTTCAAGAAGCCTGGTTACGATAAAATATTCGCCAATTTTAAAAACAGCATGATTTGAACTGATTTCAATTGTTGTTTGCGCTTCATCGCCATCTTTTAAAAGCTTGCATATCTCGCTTAAAGTTTTGCTTGGAACAACGAAGCTTAAATCTTCCAAATCTGTTTCTATTTTTTTTCGGCTCAGAGCAACTCTATATCCATCAACAGAAACAATGTTTAAAAATCCGTCTTTAATTTTAAACATAGACCCACATAATATCGGATTTTGAGTTGACAGTTGCGAAACCGCAAATAAAGTCTTTTGGATCATGTTTTTTAAAACACTATCTTTAATGGTTAAAGATTTGTCTGCTCCAACCTGTGGAATTTTGGGATATTCAGCTGGATCCAGGCCAATAATTTTATATTCAGTTTCGCTGTCACTGATTGTTGTCATAAATTTTTCATCCGTTGATATATTAACCGTTGGACCCGCCATTTTTTTTAGCATTTCCTTTAAAAGTTGAGAATTTAAAATAGCGGCGCCATCTTCTTTTCCTTCAACCTCTAAACAGCTAAATATGCCAATATCTAGATCATAACCTGTTATTTTTAATTGATTACCACTACATTCCAGTAGCAATCCTTCAAGCGCGGGAATTGCGTTTGCTCTTGAGGATATTGCAAGCGAAGCGTTTGTGACAAGAGCGCTTAAATTGTTTAGTGAACAAGAAAAAATCATAAAATGTTTCTCCTAACTATAATTAATTTAAATAATTGCCTTTATATATAGTAAATAAATATAATATTTTATAGTAGTCATAGTAGAGGGCGTTGAAAACCAGGAAAACTCAAAAACTTCCAGTTTCACGGGCTTTTTCAGACATATTTTTTTAACATGGCTTGTTTAAAACTTGTTAAGATTGTTGAAAATTATTTAGCTCAAGTTAAAATGTTGAAAACGTTGTTGAAAATGTTGAAAACTTTGGTTGAAAACCAGAAAAACTTTATGCAAGAATTATTTTTTTCAACTTATCAACATTTTATTTTATTAACATTTTAAAAACCAAATGTTAAAAACTGTCCTCAACTAAGTGGTGATATGAAAAACAAGAGTTAAAAACTTTGTTGAAAAATTTTAAATTTCAAAAAATAAAGGGAGAATCAGTCCCTTATATTTTTAATTATGTCCTCAATAATTTCTTTTTGTTTAGAATCCTTTTTCATAATGCTTTCAACTTGCTTTAGCGAATATGTTATTGTTGAGTGATCTCGGTTTGAAAACTCTTTTCCGATTTCTTCATATGGGGCTTGGGTTATTTCCCTAACAACAAAAATTGCGACATGTCTTGCTTTGGCGATTTGAGATTGTCTTTTGGTTGATCTGATGTCGCTTTCTGAAACTCCAAAAGTTTTGCTGACTTCGCTTATTATTTTTTCTATGGTGACGGGGGTTGGCTGGTCATCATTTAATATATCTCGGATTATGGAGTGAGCCATGTTGATTGAGGGCGAAGAGTTTGCAAGGAGTTTGTATGCCTTCATTTTTTTAACAGCGCCTTCAAGTTGTCGGATGTTGTTTTTTAAATTTTTAGCGATATATTTAACAACGTCGTCAGGAATTTTAATGTTTAGTATTTGAGCTTTTCGTCGGATTATTGCAACGCGCGTTTCAAAGTCTGAAGGAGCGATATCTGCCAAAAGCCCCCATTCAAATCTTGTTCTGAGCCTGTCTTCAAGGGTTTTAATTTCTTTTGGAGGCCGGTCTGACGTCAAAACAATTTGCTTTCCAATTTGGTGTAGCTCGTTGAAGGTGTAAAAAAATTCCTCCTGAGTCTGGGTTTTTCCAGCCAAAAACTGGATGTCATCCATCAATAGATAATCAACGTTTCTATATTTTTCGTGAAACTCTCGAGTTGTTTCTTGCTCAATTGCTGTTATGAATTCATTAGTAAATGCTTCTCCATTTATGTATACTATGTTTAAAGCAGGAGTGTTTTTATTTACTTCGTGTTTTATCGCAAGCAACAGGTGGGTTTTTCCCATTCCGCTCGGGCCATATATAAACAAAGGGTTATACGCCCCGGTTTGATTTTGGGCGACTGCTTTGCAAGCTGCATATGCAAAAGTGTTGGTGCTTCCGACGATAAAGGTGTCGAATGTGTATTGGGATTCGGCATTTGTGTATATATCATCCAAGTTTGGGGGAAAAATTGAGCTTTGAGATTTGTCTTGATCGGATTGCTGGTTTTCGGCTTCTTCAACAATGATGGTTATTTTAACATCAAAACCTAAAATGTCCTTAAATTCTCGACATAAAGCGCGGCTGTATTTAGTCATGATTATGTTTTTTTGGAATTCATTGTTTAAAGAAAGGACAACCTCAGAATTTCGAAGCTCAATTGCCTTCAAAGGAGCGATCCACAGATTATATGCTGTTGGAGACAGTTCGCTTTCAAGGCTTGATTTAACCACATCCACAACATTAGAAAAATTTGTCATATTTTTTAATATATCCTCCCTTTTTTGTGTTAAATCAGATTAAACCATTATATCACTTAATCTTAACTTTTTCAAGTGGAATTATTGAATTTGTTAAAATCCTTTATGCGGATGTGCATTTTGTGTGACAAAGCAAGTAAAAAAGCCGTAAAGGTTAGCGAATTGTGTGTTATTTGGTTGGGTTATATCTGTTCCAATAAAATTTCTCGTTTAAAACATCCGACGCTTTGCTTAAAAATTAAGATAATCTGCCATGTCCTTGATCGCGTCCCTAAAAAGCAATGCAAAAGAGCCCTAAGCGCTGCCGGCTCACAACCAACTGACAGGGCAATTCCTTTTAAAACGTGGCGAAATTTCAAAGCGCCTTTAATAAGTGGTAGGTGAACATATTCAACACATATTGTGGAAAAATAAATAAAATAATTTTTTTAAATTTTTCACTTGACTTTTTTTTTTAATGTAGTATAATATGAATCAGTTTAGCATTCTAAACAAGAGAGTGCTAAATTTAAAAGTATACTAAACAAATGGATGGAGGAACTTTATATGAAAATCAAGCCTTTGGCAGACAGGGTAGTAATTAAAATGCAGGAAGCCGAGGAGACAACCAAAAGCGGGATAATTCTTGCTGGCAGCGCAAAGGAAAAGCCTGAAATCGCGGAAGTTGTTGCTGTTGGGCCTGGCGGAATTGTGGATGGAAAAGAGGTTAAAATGGAGCTTAGAGTTGGCGACAAAGTTTTGACGTCGAAATATTCTGGAACAGAAGTTAAGCTGGATGACGAAGAATACACGATATTGCGCCAATCTGACGTTTTGGCAATTGTAGACTAATAAAAAACATGAAATTTTTAGATTATAGTTATATATTTGGAGGTTTTTATTAATATGGCTAAAAAAATAATATATGGCGAAGAAGCCAGAAAAGCTTTGCAAGCTGGAATAGATAAACTCGCAGACACTGTTAAAATAACGCTTGGCCCGAAGGGAAGAAATGTTGTTTTAGATAAAAAATTCGGCGCTCCGCTCATCACAAACGACGGTGTTACGATTGCTAAAGAAATCGAGCTCGAAGATGAATTTGAAAACATGGGAACTCAGCTTGTTAAAGAGGTTGCTGTTAAAACGAATGATGCTGCGGGAGATGGAACAACAACTGCGACTTTGCTTGCGCAAGCTTTGGTTCGCGAAGGAATGAAAAATGTTGCTGCTGGCGCAAATCCAATGGCGATTAAGCGCGGAATGCAAAAAGCTGTTAATTCGGCTGTTGAATCTATAAAATCCAATGCTAAAATGGTTTCCGGAACAAAAGACATAGCTCGGGTTGCAACGGTTTCTTCGGATGACGCTGAGGTTGGAGAATTGATTGCCCAGGCCATGGAAAAAGTCACCTCGGACGGAGTCATAACGATTGAAGAATCTAAAACAGCTGAAACATATAGCGAAGTTGTTGAGGGAATGCAGTTTGATCGCGGATATATCACTCCATATTTTTGCACGGATTCAGACAAAATGGAGGCTGTTTTAGATGATGCATATATTTTAGTGACTGATAAGAAAATTTCTGTTATTAAAGATCTGCTTCCTCTTTTGGAGCAAATTGTCCAGTCTGGCAAGAAATTGTTGATTATTGCTGAGGACATTGAAGGCGAAGCTTTAACAACCTTAATTTTGAATCGCCTGAGAGGAACATTCACAGTTGTTGGCGTTAAAGCTCCTGGATTTGGAGATCGTCGCAAGGAAATGCTCCAAGACATCGCAATTTTGACCGGCGCAACGGTTGTTTCGGGTGACGTTGGAATTGAGCTAAAGGACGCAACTCTCGACATGCTTGGAACAGCTCATCAAGTTAAAGTTGACAAAGAAAACACAACAATTGTCGATGGCGGCGGAAAATCTGAAGACATTAAATCTAGAATACATCAAATTCGCGCGCAAATTGAAAAAACAACCTCTGATTTTGATCGTGAAAAATTGCAAGAGCGCCTGGCAAAACTTTCAGGCGGAGTTGCTGTTATTAAAGTTGGAGCTGCAACGGAAGTTGAAATGAAAGAGCAAAAGCTTCGGATTGAAGACGCTTTATCAGCAACAAAGGCTGCTGTTGAAGAGGGAATTGTTGCTGGCGGCGGAACTGCTTTGATTGCTGCTATGCCGGCGGTTAAAAAGCTTCTTGAGGAAGTTAAAGATCCCGATGAAAAAACCGGAATAGCGATCATTTTAAAGGCTTTGGAAGAACCTGTTCGCCAGATTGCTGCAAACGCTGGGTTGGAAGGGTCTGTGATAATAAACGAATTGATCTCGAAAAACGACTCAAACTATGGCTTTGATGTGACATTAAAGAAATATGGAGATATGTTGTCGGCTGGAATTGTTGATCCTGCGAAGGTGACAAGGAGCGCTTTGCAAAACGCGTCCTCAGTTGCTTCGATGGTTTTAACAACCGAGAGCTTGGTGACGGATATTCCTGAAGAGAATCCGCCTGCTCCTGCCGCTCCTGCTGGAATGTATTAATAATAAAAAAACACGAAATAAAAAGTGGCCTGCTAGGTTTGAAGCAGGTCGCTTTTTTTATGAATAATATAAAATAAATCAAGGTTCAAACATTTTTTGGATTTTCGAAAAATTGTTCATACCAAACCAGGAATGTGTATATGGTCCAAATTTTTCTGGAATTGTCTTTTTTGCCCTTTTTGTGGGCTTCAAGAAGTTTTAAAATCCTGTTAACATTGAAAAATTCCGACGCAATTTTTGATTTAAATTTTTTGCGGACAAGGCAAAAGTATTTTTCGTCTTTTAGCCAAATGCGAATTGGGACGGGAAACCCTAATTTTTTCTTGTCTGCAACCTGTTTTGGCATTCGCCTCAAAGCAGCTTTTCTCAGGGCAAGTTTTGTGTTTTTAGGAGTGACCCTAAATTCGCGCGGGATTTGTCTTGCGATTTCAATAATTTTTCGATCCAAAAACGGAACTCGAAGCTCAAGAGAATTTGCCATGCTCATCCGGTCAGCTTTGAGCAAAATGTCCCCAACCATCCACATATTGAGGTCGATAAACTGCATCTTGGTCACGTCGTCTTTGTCTTTAACAACGTCATAAAACGGCCTGCAAATTTCGGTTGGAGGCGGCATATTCAGCGGATTTTTCAAAATTTTTTCACGCTCACGCTTTTTAAATATATATGCATTTCCGATAAAACGATCCTCAACTTTGGTTCCTCTTCGAATGAGATAGTTTATTCCCCTTCTCTCTCCAAATAAGGAAAAAAACCTGGCTATGAGATGTCTGATTCCATATGGAATTTTTTCGTATGGAGCGTTTTCGACAGGATCTTTATATACGTTATATCCGCCAAAAATTTCGTCTGCTCCCTCTCCCGACAAAACAACTTTAACATGCTTTGAAGCCAGTTGACAGACAAAGTATAGAGCAACCGCGGAAGGGTCTGCCAGAGGCTCGTCCATGTGATATTGAATTTTAGGAAAACTTTGCCAAAATTCTTCGGGTGAAATGACTTTGTTGATGTTTTGAACGTTAATGTGTTTTGAAAGTTCTTTTGCATAGTCGATTTCGTTATATTTGTGTTGAGAAAAGCCGACTGTGAATGTTTTGTCGACATTTGCAGAGCACGCAACATAGCTTGAATCAACTCCTGACGAGAGAAACGCTCCAACTTCAACATCTGAAATTTTATGAGCTTCAATTGAGTCATCAAAAACGCGCTGGATTTCATCTGCCCAATCTTCGAGCCCGTTTTTTGAATTTTCTTCAAATTTTGCGATCCAGTAGCGCTTGGTTTGAAGTTTTTCGTTTTCATACACAAAATAATGAGCTGGCGGAAGTTTATATACGCCTTTGAAAAATGTTTCGGATTCTGGAGAATATTGGAATGACAAATAATTTTCCAAAGCCTTGAGGTTTAGCTCTTTTTTAAAAGATGGATGTTTTAAAAAGCTTTTAATTTCCGATCCAAAAATAAAGCTGTTTCCCATTTTAGCATAGTTTAAAGGTTTGATTCCAAACATATCTCTTGCGCCAAAAATTCGTTTATTGGCTTTATCCCAAATGACAAACGAAAACATTCCGCGCAACTTTTTAACCGATTCATATCCAAATTCTTCATATGCGTGAAGCAAAACTTCGCTGTCTGAATTGTTCGAAAAAACATGACCCTTTTGAATCAGATCATTTTTTAAGTTTTTTGAGTTATATATTTCGCCATTAAAAACCAAAACCAAAGACTTGTCTTCGTTAAACATAGGCTGGTCGCCAAATTCAAGATCTATTATTGAAAGCCGCCTAAATCCCAAAGCTATATCATCATCAACATATTCGCCGCTTGAATCCGGGCCTCTGTGAACAATTGTTTGCATCATTTTTTCTAAAATTTCTTTAGTTTGAGCGATGGTATTGGAAAATCCAACGAAACCACACATTTTGAAACCTCTTTTCAACTGTTTTTGCCATGGTACTGGGACAGTATATCACAAAAATTAAACATATTCAAGCAATTTAACGCTAAAAATTAGTAAATGTTGAGGGTTATATTTGTCCCAATAAAGCCTCTTCTTGAAAAAAATTGATCTTTTGATAAAAGCCCCCAAAATCTCAAAAATCCTTGAGCAAATTCTAAAAAACGATGCAAAAGCCGTCTCGAGCGCCTCCATCTCACAACCAACTGTAATATTCAAATTTTTAAAAATCCCCGATTCTTTTTAAAGCTCCCTCAACAAGTGGTAGGTGGGCGCCATCGAGGGATGTATTAGTGATCGATGTTTTAGGTTTTTGGGGTTTAAAAATGTGCCTGCAGATGGGAGTTTTTTCGAAACAGTTTCAGTTGAATTATACTATATGTCTAATGTGATCTATTAAATATGCAAAAAAATCAGGTTTCAAAATTAAATTTCAAGAGCATATTTTGTTCACATAGTGATGTTTTTTTGCATATAATGAGTTAGAATGATGCTATTTAAAAATATATTTATATTGAGCTAAATACACCATCTTAGTTATATATTGTCCAAAAGACCATATGTTAATATTGCTAAAAAAGAAATTTTTTGAAGGAGTGGTTTATATAATGGCCGGAACCTACTCGCAGGACAACATTGCGGCTATGCAGGAAGACGCATTAAAACGGGTTCGCGATATGCAAAAAAGAGCTCAGCAAAGGGTCAAACAAAATCAACCGTTTGATATATATGATAATTTAGTTGAAAATGATTTTCAAGCAAAGAACATTAACGACAAAGTTGAAAAAAACCCCCCCAATCAATATTTTGCCGATTTTCCCAGCTCCCCTCCAAAAAAAGAGACGAAAAAATCAAAAAAACCACAAAGCCAAAACATGTTTTCATCGCTAATTCAAAATATTATTCCGGACATGGAAAGTGATCGAATATTTCTTTTATTTTTGATTTTAATGCTTCAAAAGCAAAAATGTGATAATAGTTTGTTGCTTGCTTTATTTTATATAATGATGTAAAATATTATGGTGTTGCTTTGACAATTAAAAAATTAGTCTCGATTTTTATATAACAATCTTATATATTCTTTATCATCCGCGGAAACCTTGTGAGAATCTAAAATTTTGCGGGTTAGCATTTTAAATGTTTCGCGATCTATATTTCCAGACTCTAAGAATTTTTTAGATATATCCGAAAATTTAATAAAGCAAACAGATATCAACCACGCATTTGACATTTTAACATAGTAGTTGCAAAAACAAGAATTATTAGCGTTTGGTTGACAAAGTGTGCTGTTTTGAGAGATTTTTTCGCTATGTTTTAATATTTTTTCTATATATGTTTCATTAACATAAAACGACAGCATAGCCACTATGCCAACGCGAATTTTCCAAGGATTTGTTGAATTTATGCATGTTTTAATATATTTATATCCCTTTTCCTGGTTTTTTAAAAAAGATTTTAGCGAATTTGTGACTATATCACAAACTGCCCAATTATCAATGATATTTATATATTCATCGAAAATTAACAACAAACTTTCAAAATCAACTTTTAATTTTGAAATAACAATCCCTTTTAAAATTATTTCTTCCAGAGTTTGATTTTTACATATTTTTAAAAAATTTTCAGCGTTTCCTTCTAAAATGCTTGCTGCGAGCTTTCGAATCAGCGGCATTTTAACCCCAACTATTGGAAATTTGGTTTTAACAATTTTTTGCTGAAATTCTTTATATTTTTGATCGGAGTTATCTTTAAGCCACTGCTTTAAAAATATATAGTGTTTTTCCTGCCAATCAAATATTTTAAATTTATTCATGTTTTTTTGCCTCAATCTTTAATTTTGCCGCTTAGAAAATTTATGATTTTAAAAGATTATTTTAGTCTAATTTACATATTTGCAGCCTTGAAATGAATTTCTCCTAACAAGTTCTTTATCTATATCATTCAGAATTGTCACCTTCTTCAGGCTCCACATCGGAGCAACAAGGTCTTTTTTCAAGCAATCCCCCGTCAGCCTCGCAATCACAATTTCAGGAGACAAAATTTCGAGTTGGCTGCAAACGGTTTGAATATATTCGTCGCGCGACATGAGAGTGAATTTTTTGCTGTCATGCCATTTTTTTAAAATAGTGTTTTTTGCAACATATAGCATATGAATTTTCAACGCAAATGGCGCAAGTTTTGAAACCTCTTGAGCTGTTTCCATCATCATCTGCGGGGTTTCTCCTGGCAAACTGTTCATAATGTGTATGCAAACCTTGATTCCCCTGGAAATTAATTTGTCGTATCCTTTTAAAAAATCACGATATGTGTGTAGCCTGTTCAAAATTTTGGCGGTTTGATCGTGGATTGTTTGAAGCCCCAGTTCAACATATAAATTCGTTTGTTTGTTTAGAATCGACAAATATTCACACACATCATCTTCCAAGCAGTCAGCCCTGGTTGCAACGCAAAGCCCAACAACATCTTTGCAGTCTAGCGCCTGCTCATACAAAAATTTCAATCTATCAAGCTTTTCATATGTCCCGGAATTATACTGAAAATATGGCAAAAACAAAGCATTTGGCCACTTTTTGGATAACGCAGTTTTGCCAGCTTCAATTTGCTCATAAATCGACAAATTTTTTCCATCGAAAACCTCAAAACCCGGCCTCCCAGAGCAAAAAACACACCCTCCAACACCCTTTAATCCGTCTATGTTTGGGCAAGTAAAGCCGCCGTATAGAGGTATTTTACACACCTTGTTACCGAATTTATTTTTCAAATAATAATTACATGTGTGATATCTTTTGTTATCATTCGAATATTTAAATGGATTTGTCATAAAAATTTAACACACCTATATATAAATTAAACATTTGAATTTAATCAAGCTTCATAAGCATTCTTGCAGCATAGACAATAAGCGGATCTATAGCTATATTGACAGTCCATTTGCAAAAGCATGAAAGCCAATTTATTGAATTAATATAGCCAACAAAAACTTTACTATATGAAATATTTGGCAAAAAATTTATAAAAAATGAATTAAACAAAAAAAACTCAACAATATGAGAAAATAAGATGCTAAAAATTGCAGATATTGCAACTAAAATCATTTTCCAAATGGACTGACCGCGATTTTTCAAGGCTTTAAAGATCCATCCCGCAACTAGAGCAAGCGCAAGATTCGAAAAAAAACAAATGAAAATTGAGACGATGTTTCCGCTAAAATGATATCCATGCGCATCAAAACCTGCAAAAGGCGAGCTCAGAACGTCGGTATATGAATTAGAAAGGCTTGAAAATGCAACATCCATGGCTGATTCCAAAACTGCCAAAATCACGCCAATTAAGGGTCCTCCAGCGCACGCTCCAATTATTATTGGAATTTGAAGCAAAGAATATGTGTCGCTGTGTTTGTTTATATACACATTATGAAGACCGGAAAGGTAAAATATCGCTATATTTCCGAGTAAAAATAAAAACAAAAACATTAAAAATTTATTTTAAAAATGTGATGCAAGCGGACTAGACAAGCCATTCTTATTAGTATATAATGAATGTTGAAGGCGCGGCGAGCTATTTTAAAATTTGAATGATAAACAAGGCTATGGGCCAGATATGAGTTTATTTATCTTTAAAATGTGATATAACAGATCTTTTGGATTATTTTTAACCAATTTGATTTTTATTAAAATTCCCGCTTAAGCCCCAATAATTTATATTTTATACCATGAATTTATTTTTTTCAACATCCTAATCTAGAAAAACCAAAAATAAATTATATCGCTGTTTGTTTTAAAAATTGACTTTGGAGAGCTTTTTATGATTTTTTTGATAAAAAACGCAAATGTTGTCCTGGATAGTGACATTAAAAGTCTAGATATTTTGATTAAAGATGGGATTGTTGAAAATTTGGGAACTAGTCTAAAATGTTCCGATGCTCGAACTATTGATGCAAAAAATTTAACAGCTATTCCGGGAATTGTTGACATGCACGTTCATTTTAGAGACCCTGGATTTTGTCACAAAGAAGACATAAAAACAGGTTCTGAAGCTGCTGCTGCGGGGGGGATAACGTCTGTTGCCTGTATGCCAAACACTTCTCCAGCAATTGATTCGGCCGAAATTCTTCGCTATATAAGGGAAAAATCTTCGAAGGCCAAAGTCAAAATATATCCCATTGCCGCAATAACCAAAGGCCTTTTGGGAAAAGAATTGGTTGATTTTGAAGAATTGATCGCAAATGGAGCTGTTGGCTTTTCGGATGATGGACGCCCTGTTGAAAACGCCGCCTTGCTCCAGTTTGCCATGGAAAAATTAGAAAAACTCGGCTTTCCAATAATTTCGCATTGTGAAGACTTAAACATTGTCGGCCAAGGTATAATCAACAAAGGAAAAATCAGTCAAAAGCTTGGGCTTCGGGGGATAGACCGAACTAGCGAAGATTCGATCACAGCCCGAGAAATTGCGATTGCTGCTGCAACAAATTCTTCGGTCCACATAGCTCACGTTAGCACTTTTGGCAGCGTTGACTTGATTCGAGACGCAAAAAGACGGGGAGTTAAATTAAGCGCCGAAACCTGCCCTCATTACTTTATGCTGACAGAGGAGGAGCTTTTAAAAAAAGACGCAGATTATCGAATGAATCCGCCGCTTAGGACCGAAAAAGACAGGGCAGCGGTTGAGGGCGCGCTGATTGACGGGACCATCGACTCCATTGCAACCGACCACGCGCCACACACAAGAGGCGAAAAAGCAAACTTTTTGACGGCGCCAAATGGAGTTGCTGGACTTGAAACTTCGCTGGCCTGCGTCTTGACGCATTTTTACCACACTAAAAAATTGACCTTGCCTGAAATTGTTGAAAAAATGTCTCGCAATCCCTGCAAAATTTTAAAAATTCAGGGCGGAAAAATTCAAAAAGGAAGTCCAGCAGATTTAGCTTTAGTTGATCTAAATCAAAAATGGACTGTTAATCCTGAAAAATTTCGTTCTAAAGGAAAAAATTCTCCGTTTAAAGGAAAAACATTGACCGGAAAGGTTGTTAAAACATTTTGTGATGGAAAACTGATATTTGACGCTTTGTCATAAATATATTAATGTTTTATTAAATTTGAGAGGATGTTTTGAGTGGATAGGCTCATAGAAAAAATTGTGAAAATGTCAAATCCCAGCGTTGTTGGCCTGGATCCAAAGCTTGAATATATTCCTGATTATATCAAAAAAATGTCAATGGATTTGTTTGGGAACACTCCCAAAGCAGCGGCGCATGCAATTTTCCGATTCAATATGCAAATTATAGACGCTGTTTGTGATGTTGTTCCTGCTGTTAAGCCGCAAATGGCGTGCTATGAACTTTATGGAAGCTGGGGGATTCGCGCGCTTGAAAAAACCATATCACACGCGAAACAAAAGGGAATGTATGTTATCGTGGACGGCAAAAGAAATGACATTGGGCCAACGATGGAGGCCTATTGCCAGGCTTATTTGGGCGATTCAGAGTTGTTTTTAAATGAAAAATATTCTGCGTTTGGAAGCGATTCATTGACAGTTAACGCATATCTTGGAAGCGATTGCATAAATCCTCTTCTGAAAAAATGTGGTGAATGCGACAAATCTATATTTATTTTATTGAAAACTTCAAACCTTTCATCGAAAGAGATCCAAGATGAAAAATTGATTAGCGGGGAAACTATATGCGAAAGAGTTGGAAAAATGTGTGAGGAGTGGGGAAAAAATTGCATTGGGAAATATGGATATAGTCGAGTTGGCGCGGTTGTTGGAGCAACATATCCTAAAGAATTGAAAAATTTTCGACAACAATTTCCACACACGTTTTTTCTAATTCCCGGATATGGGGCGCAGGGAGGCAAAGCCGAAGACGTCGCGTTTGCTTTCAAAGATGGATTGGGGGCAATTGTTAACAGCTCTCGATCTATTTTGTGTGCGTGGAAAAAAAATGATTGTTTGCCTGAAAAATTTGCAGTTGAGGCCAGGATGGAGGCTCTGCGCATGAAAGACGATATTATATCAAAACTTTGATTTTTTTATCACATACTATAAAAAATTTAACATTTGGAGGCTGGATTATGTATGAAAATAACCAAACAACCGCGAGATTAATACTTAGCGACGGAAGCGAATTTTTAGGAAAATCTTTCGGAAAAAAAAGGACAGCAATCGGCGAAATTGTCTTCACAACGTCTATGACGGGATATTTAGAAACGCTGACAGATCCGAGCTATTTTGGGCAAATTGTTGTTCAGACCTTTCCTCTGATCGGAAATTATGGGGTTAGCGAGGCGGACAGCGAAAGCAAAAAAGCTTGGCCGACTGGATATGTTGTTCGAGAATTATGCCAAAATCCTTCAAATTTTCGAAGCCAAATGTCTTTAAATCATTGGCTCGAGAAGCAGGATGTTCTTTCAATTTGGGGAATAGACACCAGAAAATTGACAAGAAAAATCAGGGAAAAGGGGGTTATGAATTGCGCGATAACAACTGAAAAATATATCGATAAATCGGATATTTTAAATCGGATTAGAAAATTTAAAATAAAAGACGCCATAAAATCTGTTTCAACAAAAACTCAACGAGAATATCAAGACTTTTCTAATATAAGCAAACCTTTTGAAAAATATATTGGTCAAAAGAAAAATTTTAAAATATGTCTGATGGATTTTGGGGCAAAGCAAAACATCATTCGAAGCCTTTTGCAAAGAGGGGCAAATGTTATAACTCTCCCGCATAGCGCAACTGCGGAGCAAATATCCGGCCTTAAACCCGACGGAATAATGCTTTCGAATGGTCCGGGGGATCCTGCTGAAAATGTTGAAATTGTCAATAACCTGAAAGAAATTCAAAAACTTGAAGTTCCAATATTCGGAATCTGTTTGGGACATCAACTTCTGGCGCTTGCAAACGGAGCAAAAACAAAAAAGCTAAAATATGGTCACAGGGGCGCAAATCAGCCTGTTATCGACAAAACGCTTGGAAAAACCTTTATAACCTCTCAAAATCATGGCTATGCTGTTGTTGAAGAAAGCCTTGAAGAAGATGTTGGAAAGGTGAGCCACTATAACGCAAACGACAAAACGTGTGAAGGGATAGAATATAAAAAAATTCCAGCATTCACAGTTCAGTTCCATCCAGAAGCATGCGCAGGGCCTCTAGACACAAGCTATTTGTTTGACAGATTTTTTAGACTCATTGAGAAAAATAAAAATCAAAAGGAGAATTTTAGAATATGCCGATAAATAAAGACATCAAAAAGGTTATGGTTATTGGATCAGGGCCGATCGTTATTGGGCAGGCAGCTGAATTTGATTATGCAGGGACTCAAGCTTGCAGGGCGCTTAAAGAGGAAGGATTGGAGGTTGTTTTGGTTAATTCAAACCCTGCAACTATAATGACTGACAAAAAAATGGCGGATCATATATACATAGAACCATTGCTTGAAAAATCAATTGAAAAAATAATCGACATCGAAAAGCCAGACAGCCTGCTTTCGACTCTTGGCGGCCAAACAGGCTTGACAATTTCCATGAAACTTGCAAAAAGTGGATTTTTAGAAAGTCGAGGAGTTCAGCTTTTGGGGGCGCGTCCTGAAACAATCGACAGAGCTGAAGATCGCGAGCTTTTTAAAAAAACCATGCAAGAAATTGGAAAGCCATGCATTGCGTCTTGTGTTGTTCAAAAGGTTGATGATGCGCTAAAATGTCTTGAAACAATCGGCCTGCCAGCGATCATTCGTCCAGCGTTCACTTTGGGGGGGACCGGAGGGGGAATTGCCCAGACCAGGGAAGAGTTTTTGCAAATTGCACAAAATGGCTTGATGCAGTCTCCAATTAATCAAATACTGGTTGAAAAATGCGTTTCAGGCTGGAAGGAGATTGAATTTGAAGTTATTCGGGACGCAAAATCCAACGTCATCACAGTCTGCTCCATGGAAAATTTTGATCCCGTTGGGGTCCACACTGGCGATAGCATTGTTGTTGCTCCAGCGCTCACTCTTTCCGACAAGGAATATCAGCTTCTTCGAAAAGCGTCAATAGACATAATTAATAAGCTTGAAGTTGAAGGGGGCTGCAACTGTCAGTTTGCTCTGAATCCGGATAAATTTGAATATGGCGTTATTGAAGTCAACCCCAGGGTTTCGCGTTCATCAGCTCTTGCTTCAAAAGCAACTGGATATCCGATCGCAAAAGTTGCAACCAAAATCGCAATAGGATATACACTTGATGAGATCAAAAACCAAGTCACAGGGACAACATATGCCTGTTTTGAGCCAGCGCTTGACTATGTTGTTGTTAAATTCCCCAAGTGGCCTTTTGACAAATTTGTGTATGCAAAGCGAACTCTTGGGACCCAGATGAAAGCAACCGGAGAGGTTATGAGCATTGCGCCTTCGTTTGAACAGGCTATAATGAAGTCGGTTCGAGGGGCGGAGCTTGGTCTTGAAACGCTAGGTTTGCCGGAATATGAAAACTTGAGCGTGAATCAGCTTTTTGAACATTTGAAAATTGTTGACGACAGGCGAATATTTGCGATTTATGAACTGCTAAAAAGAGATGGTTTTGCTGCGTTTGCGGATGAAATGAAAGAATATATAGAAAGCGACATAATTGATAAAATATATGAAATAACCAAGATTGACAGATGGTTTTTATATAAACTTCGCAACCTGGCATATATTGAACGCGAACTTAAAACATGTGAATTAACCGAGGATTTATATATAAAAGCAAAAAATATGGGATTTTTGGATTCGACAATTGAGTGTTTTTCAAAGACTCAAATAAATCGAAAAAAGGCCGCAGCATTCAAAATGGTTGACACGTGCGCTGCGGAATTTGCTGCAACAACGCCATATTTTTATTCAACATTTGACGATGAAAACGAGGCTTTGGAGTTTGTTAACCAGAGAGAGGGAAAAAACAATAGGGTTTTGGTTTTGGGATCTGGGCCGATTCGAATTGGGCAAGGAATTGAGTTTGACTATTGCTGCGTTCATTGCGTCTGGGCTTTGAAGGATATGGGGTATGAAGCTATAATATGTAACAATAATCCCGAAACAGTCTCGACGGATTTTGACACTGCAGATCGTCTATATTTTGATCCTGTTTCGATTGAGGATGTCGAAAATGTCATAGAAACTGAAAAGCCTTTGGGAGTTGTTGTTCAGTTTGGAGGGCAAACGGCAATTAAACTGACCAAAGCTTTGGATCAGATGGGCGTTAAGATTCTGGGAACCTCAGCAAAAGCGATAGATATAGCTGAAGATCGCGAAAAATTTGATAAACTGCTTGAAAAATGTGGAATCCCTCGCCCAAAAAGTTATAGCGTTTTTGAGCCAGAAATTCCTCCCAAGCCAGATGACATCGATGATAAAAATTATGAAAACAATCTGAAATTTGAGAAAACTTGTGAAAAATCCATAGAAGCAGCAAAAAAATTGGGATATCCCGTGATTTTGCGGCCGTCATATGTTTTGGGGGGGCAGAATATGATTATTGCTCACTCTGACAAGGATATTTATGAATATATCGAAATTATTGTTAAAAACAAGCTTGGATATCCAATTTTAATCGACAAATATGTTATGGGAATTGAGGTTGAGGTTGATGCGATATGTGATGGAGAGGACTTTTTGATTCCGGGGATTATGGAACATATTGAGCGCGCCGGAATTCACTCAGGGGATTCGATATCCGTTTATCCTGCTCAAAATTTGTCGTCGAAAATAAAAGAAAAAATTGTTAAATACACCAAAAGGCTGGCAATTTCACTCAAAGTTAAAGGTTTGATAAACATTCAGTATGTTGTATATAATAACGATGTATATGTTATTGAAGTTAATCCAAGATCTTCGAGAACCGTCCCATATATTAGCAAGGTCACAGGGGTTCCAATGGTTGACCTGGCGACAAAAATTATGTTTGGGCAAAAGCTTAAAGACTTGGGATTTGGGACAGGGTTATATCCAGCTGGCGAATATGTTGCGGTTAAAGTTCCAGTTTTTAGCTTTGAAAAGCTTCATAATGTCGACACTCAGCTTGGCCCCGAGATGAAATCGACCGGAGAGGTTTTGGGAATTGCAAAAAATTTTGAAGAAGCGCTTGTTAAAGGCTTGATGGCTGCGGGATATAATATGGATCATGAGGATCAAAAATCTAACCCAAAATGCGTTTTAATAACCGTCCGCGACACTGATAAGCCGGATTGTATAGAACTTGCGCGAAATTTTCGAGAGCTCGGATTTGAACTTTTCGCAACGCCAAAAACTGCTGCATTTTTGAACAAACATATGACTCCTTGTAATGCTGTCCAAAAAATACACGAAGGGGAAAACAATGTTTTAAAATTGATTGAAAGCAAAAAAATCAGTTATGTTATATCGACTTCAGCAAAAGGGCGAAATCCCGCAAGAGACAGCGTTAAAATCAGGCGAAAAACGGTTGAGCTTTCAATTCCTTGCCTGACCTCAATCGACACAGCAAACGCCCTTGTTAACAGCTTAAAAACCAAAAAAAACATAGACAATGTTGAAATGATTGACATAACAAAAATTTAGTTAAAATTTTATTACAAACAGGAGAGATTATGTTTAAAACGACTGCAAGGATTGTGAAAAAAGATTTATTACAAAGAGGAATATATAGCTTTGTTTTGGAATGTGAGTTGATCGCAAAATCCGCAAAACCAGGCCAATTTGTTAACATATTCATCGAAGGATTCACATTGCGACGCCCAATTTCAATATGCGAAATATTTGAAAATTCATTCAGGATTGTTTTTTCGGTTGTTGGCAAGGGAACCTCGGAAATGGCAAAATGGAATGTTGGGAAAAATGTGGATGTTGTTGGACCGCTCGGCAATGGCTTTAAAAAAATTGACTCAAATGAAAAATTGTTGATTGTTGGAGGAGGAATTGGAACTCCCCCGCTTTTGGAGCTTGCCAAGCGCTCAAGGTCGGCCAGAGTGATAATCGGCTTTAAAACCAAGGATTTGGTTATTTTAGAGGAAGATTTTTTAAAACATGGAGAAACCATAGTTTGCACTGATGACGGGACGTATTCGAAAAAAGGACTTGTCACAAAATTTTTACTCGAGTCAATTAAAAGCGACGATTTCACGAGGATTGCAGCTTGCGGACCCAAACCCATGCTGAAAGAAATTTCTAAAATAGCCAAAAATTTTAAAATATTTTGTGAAATTTCTATGGAAGAGCGAATGGCCTGCGGAGTTGGGGCGTGTTTGGGTTGCCAATGCATCATATATAAAGACGGAAAAAAACAATCGGCCCACGTTTGCAAGGATGGCCCGGTTTTTAGAGCTTGGGAGGTTTTTTTATGACAAAAAAAATGGCAGTTGAAGTTGCGGGCGTTAGATTCAAAAATCCACTCATTGCAGCGTCAGGCACTTTTGGATATGGCAGGGAATATGAAAAGTTTTACTCTTTGTCGAATTTGGGTGGAATTTCTGTTAAAGGGACGACAGACACGCCCCGAATGGGAAATTTATCACCAAGAATCGCAGAAACTCCAATGGGCATGTTAAATTCTGTTGGGCTTGAAAATCCCGGAATAGACCATTTTATTGAACATGAACTTCCATGGCTTATGCAAAAAAACACGACCATCATCGCAAATATTGCAGCAGGGACAGAAGATTTATATGCAAAAATTGCCCAAAAGCTGGACAAAACCAATATACATATGGTGGAATTAAACATATCTTGTCCAAATGTTAAACAAGGGGGAGCGGCTTTTGGAACTTCAGCCAAAGCAGCATTTGACGTCGTCTCCAAGGTCAGAAAAAAGACGAAAAAACCGTTGATGGTTAAACTGTCGCCGAATGTTGCGTCGATTGCTGAAATTGCAAAAGCGGTTGAAAGCGCGGGGGCTGACGCTGTTTCATTGATAAACACGTTGCTTGGAATGAGGATAGATATCAAAACAAGGCGGCCGATTTTAAAAAACAACGTTGGAGGGCTGTCGGGTCCGGCGATTTTTCCGATTGCGGTCAGGATGGTTTGGCAGGTTCGAAAGGCTGTTAAAATCCCGGTTGTTGGGGGAGGTGGAATAAGTTCAGCCAAAGACGCGATTGAAATGATGGTTGCGGGGGCCTGCGCGTTTCAAATTGGAACCGCAATATTCACAAATCCATATAGCCCGCTAGACGTTCTTTTGGGGATCGAGGAGTGGATGGATGACAATAATATACAAGACATCAATGAAATTGTTGGAACGGTTGAAGATTGGTGAATTGGCTCGAAAATAAAAGATTAGTATATTTTTGAAAAGAAAGTGATATTTTGCAATGAAAATTATGGCTGTTGATTTAGGGGATTGCAGGACAGGGCTTGCTGTTTGCGATAAATCCGAGGTTCTGGCTTCTCCGCTTGAGACGATTTGTGAAAACGACCCCGAAAGGTTAGCTCAAAAAATCCTTTCTGCTGTTTTTTCAAATGAGGTTGAAATGGTTGTTGTTGGAAACCCCGTAAACATGGACGGAAGCATTGGCGAGAGGGCCAAAAAATGTCGAAAATTTGCAGAAAGACTTGAAAAAATGCTGAGTATTTCAGTTATTTTATGGGATGAGCGACAATCAACCGCTTTGGCCAACCAGTATTTGAATATAACCAACACAAGAGGAAAAAAAAGGAAAAGAGTTGTTGATGCTGCTGCTGCGACGATTATTTTAGAAAGCTATTTAAAATATAGGAAAAATCAACTCGAAAATATTTGACTGAGCATGCCGCTTTTTTGAAGAATTGGCAACATGGCGAAAATTTTCATCATTTTTATTGCTTCATCCGCTTTGGCTTGGCGTTCTGGCTTTAAAAGGGGCCTGAGCGCTTTTATGAACTCTGTGTTTTTGTCGTGTTTGGGGATTTTTGAAAACAGTTTTTGAATTTTTATCAACATAGTCGGATCTATTGGAAATGAGTCGAAATTTTTTTCACTTTTTTCCCCCTCATCCAGCTTAAAGCCCTCATCTGATTCTTGGTTTTTTTGACCCCCTTCCAGCATAGACATCGCCTGAGCAAATCCTTGTTTTCCTTCGTCGGTTTGTAATATATTTTGGAGCATTTCTGAAAAATCTGCCATAAATTTAAAATTCACCTCCAAATTTGAAAATTATTTTTCGTTTTGAAATTTGTTTAATATATCCTGCGCTGTTTTAGATTTTATGATTTTTTCAGTCATTTCTTTATCCTTCATTATTTTTTTAACTTGATCAGACTGATCTTTTGGCAAATAGCGTAGCAGTTGCTCGGGGGACTTTGTTTTTGCCATTTTGATGAGTTTTTTTATGTCATTTGCGGATAAATTATTCATGATATAGTCTCCTTTTTTACTGTTGTTTAAAAAATTAATTAAGAAAAGAGGAATTTAATATGAAAATAATTGTTATTTCAGATACTCATGGAAATGAGAAAAAATTAGAAAATATTATTTTAAAGCATCAGGACGCAGATTTATTTTTGCATCTTGGGGATGGCGCCAAAGAATTTTTCCAAATAAAAAGCAAATATCCCAATATATCTATGGAAATTGTCAGGGGAAATTGCGATTTTGAATATGATTTTCTCCCTGAAGAAAAGACATTTAGCGCTGGTTCACACAAAATTCTTGCAAGCCACGGCTATAAATATAACGTTAAATCTGGGCTTGATGATTATATCCAAGCTGCTCGAAAAAAATCTGCCGATATTATACTATATGGTCATACTCATAAAAAATTGACAAAAATTGAAAATGATTTATATATAATGAATCCTGGAAGTTTGGCTCGCCCCCGAATTGGAGGGCCAAGTTATGGTGTGATAAATGTCAATAATAACAAAATCGCCATGAATATAGTTGACTATATTGAATAAATATGAATGATTAATTTTTGAAGCTATAGTGATTTATATATAATGTTTTGACAGTTTGGATGGGGAGAAAATAGTGAATATTAAACTTAAAACTAAAATATTTGGCAAAAATTTAATTTATTTTGACTCATTGCCGAGCACTAATGACTATTTAAAAAACAATGTCGAAAATTTTCAACACGGAACTGTTATATTCACAACAAATCAAACAAATGGTCATGGCAGCAAAAGCCGATCTTGGGCCGCGTTCCCAGGGAAAAGTCTTGCCATTTCTATTCTAATAAAAAACACTTGTTTAGAATTTTTAAAAATAATTCCAATAATGTTGGCGGTTTCTGTTGTTCAAACGCTAGACTTGGTTGGGGCAAAAAACTCAAAGATAAAGTGGTTTAACGACATAATCATCGGAAATAAAAAGGTCAGCGGATTGCTTTGCGAAAGTGTTATCACAGACAAAATGTGTGATGTAATATTGGGAGTTGGGATGAATGTTAACGCTTCTGGCGCATGCTTTGAAAAATTAAAACTTGAAAACGCGGGGTCGCTTTTGACTCAAACTGGAAAAAAGTTTAAAATAGAGCAAATTGTTGAAAAGTTAGTTGAAAATGTTGAAGAAAATTTCAGACTCTTTTCAACAAATAAAACAGAAGATGTTGAAAACAAATTTATTTATGAATATACAAGCAGGTGCTTAAATATAGGAAAAAATGTGAAAATCTTCAAAAATGGCGAAATAATAACTGCAAAAGCCGTTTCGATATCAAATGACGGAGCGTTGATTTGTGAAAAAAATGACGCTTTGTTTAAGGTTCACAGTGATCAAGTTTCTCTTAGGGGAGTTGAAAATTATGTTTAGACTAAGAAAAACATTTATGATTTAACAAATTTTCTATATGTTGGGTCTTCAAACAAATATTTTTGTCTAAAGTCTTTATCTTTAGGGCCTTTGGTTAAAACAGACTTATGGTGTTCTAAAAAATTGACTATGTCATAAACATCAATCCAAATTTCATTATTTCCATCTTCCTGAGACGGATGAAAGATCAGTTGCATTCCAAAATGAAGATGAGGGCGCTGCATTCCGTTAACATTTTCATTTTCGCTATATCCAGTCATTCCAACATATCCTATCGGTTGTCCTGCGCAGACTGTGTCCCCTTCTTTCAATCCCTCAACAAATGGATGATCTTTTTGACAATGTGCATAGTAATAATACCGCAGTCCATCAAAACTTTTGATTCCAATTCGCCAACCTCCATATTTATTCCATGCGCATTTTGCAACAATTCCGCTCTCAACCGCAACAATCGGAGTCCCAGATCTTGCCATCAAATCATTTCCCAGGTGGTTTCGCCGATATCCAAAATTTCTCGAATTCCCAAAGTCTCGACAGTGGTTAAATTTATATCCATACGCAATTGGAGAATATGCTTTTAGACCATATTTTTCTTCAAGAATTGGTCGTCCATTTGAGTCATTTTCTTTTGCAATCGAAAATTTTCCAATCATTTGAGAAAATATCGCGCCATACACCTTTTCAAAGTATGGATATTTTTCATAATTTTTTGATATATCCGTTTCACTTTCACCGGATTTAAGCTTTGCAATCAAATCATCCATATCGCTTGGTTTATATCTGTCCCACTCCCCCCAATATTTTGCGCCCAAAAGGCCAAGCAAGCTGACAAATGGCGTTTTAATTTCGGCGTCGTGATTTTCGATGTCTGCTTTTAGCGCCTTTTCCATTGCTTCCAGTGGTATATTAAATTTGACCCACTTTATATATTTTTGATCGGAGTCGCTTTTTTGGGTCTCTTCCGCTTGAACAAACATTGCGCCAACTATGCAAATGGCTAAAGCGCAAATTGTCATGAATATTATTATGGATGGTTTGTTTTTTTTAAGCATTTGGCATATTCATCCCCTTAACCCCTTTTTTATAAACATATGTTGTTGAATGCTTTTAACTAGTTTCGTATTTTTGAAAGCGCATTTGCAAGAGACTTTCCAAAGAGCCAGCCCGCATACATCGCTTCATTAACGCTGTTTGCATGTCCCCCAAATTCAACCAGCAGCGTTCCCGGCGTCAAACTTTGGTTATAGTATTTATATTTAAATGAAGCTGGGCGGGTTAGCGAAGGATAGTCCTGTTCAAGTTGTCTTTGCAAAAAGCAGGCAAATGCCAAATTTTGAGCATAGTTTGGGTAGTTCATGCGCCCATTATCACATCCCGAGATTATCATTATTTGCGAAGCATTTCTTCCGTTTATGTTGGCAATTGGCGCATATCTTTTGCCTTTGTCATCAGCAATCGCATCCCTGTGGACATCAATTGCAACTTTGATTGAGGGGTGTTTTTTCATAGCTTCAATCATCGTTTGTTTAGACCGATCATATGCTCCTTTATAGGCCGGATCGTCGTGGATTGTTGTGTCGTGAATAACGCCTATTCCAGCTTGCTGTAAACATTTTGTGATTTCATTTCCAACACCAACAACGCTTATTGTGTGATTTTTTGACCTGATTGGAAAATTAGCGTCATAGTGGTCTTTTTCTTGAAGTTCATATGACTCTGTTGTGTGAGTGTGATATATTAAAACTTGCGGTTCTTGGCCTTTTGTCAGGGTGAAGGCGGGCGAAGAGGCGTTTGCGTCGAGAATGACTTGATTTGGGAGCTTTGTCATGTTTCGAACATAGGCCGAGCCGCCAATATTAACGTATTGTTCGGTTTGAGCAGCCTGATAATTTTTGCGTATAATCGGGCCGTTATTTTGGGGAAATTTACTCAGTTCCTCTTGGGGAAATGTTATAAAAGGCGCTCCGTCAGCAGCTTGATTTGATGGGGTTTGCGGCGCTTCGTCGTTTGGCTTTATTTCGCTTGAATTTTTCGTTGCTGCCAGCAAATTGTTTGAACTTTGTGAAACCATGGTTGAGATCAACTCCCCATCATCTGCCAGGGTTAATTTTGCCGATGCGATTGCGGCTTTTTGCGTTATTGTCCTGACGAGCGGAACGCAATTCAGCATGATTTTACTGCTAAAGAAAGCAAAAGAGGGCAAAGTGATCAAAGATATAATTTTTAGTGTCAAATATTTTTTATTGATATTCAAAATTTATCCCTCCTTTTTTATGAAAAACGGCTTAAAATATCATATGAAAAGGAGGGGGGATTTTATGCAGCGAAAAAAGTTTTCAATGATTTAGGCCGATTCACCTCCCGCTTTTAAGCCATAAATCAAGCGTTCTCAGGCCAAGGGCGCTTTGCTTGGCTTGTTAAGGATGTTTTCAAAAAAGGCATGAAAGCTTAAAAAGGTTGAGTATTAAAGTTGGTTGTGAGACGGCGGCGCTTGGCCTGGTTTTTGCGTGTTTTTTTTAAGAGTGATCAATCATATTTTGAATCACCAGAAATTTTAAATAAAGAGCCAAATATTTTAAGAAAAGCTTTGCCTGGAGCAAATATAACCCGACCCTTCTAATTATACAAATGGTATTTTTTAAAAATGTTCCCTCAATCCTGTTGCAAAATAAGACTGGGTTTTTGAATTAAAAAACCATAAAGGCGTTTTGAAAACGCTATTTTTATTCGGCAAGCGCTTGAATTTCTTCCAAAGATAGGCTAGGGAAAAGGGCTTGATTGATTGCGCTTGCAATGAGCGCCGAGCTTCTGGAGATGATTTGATCGATGTCTCGCGGCGTGACCATCATAGACTTGGAAGGCTCTGGGGGTGCGTTTTCGCACATTTCGTGGATGATGGTTTCCATATCAACAACAGTCGGTATACCCATGGCGATAACTGGAATATCTAAGGTTTTTTGAGATATCTCAGCTCTTTTGTTTTGAACTCCAGAACCCGGCGATATGCCTGTGTTGGTGATTTGAATTGTTGTTCCGAGCCTTTGGGTGGATCTTGCTGCCAAAGCATCAACTGTGAGTATTAAATCCGGTTTTATTTCTTTTGATATGGCCTTGATTATTTCAAAAACTTCAACACCCGTTTGGCCTAAAACCCCTGGAGCAATAACTGAAACTGCGCTCAAGCCAGAAAGCCCAAGACTTTTTGCTAAAGTATCCTTAAAATGGCGCGTGGCCATGATTTTGTCTGCAACCATTGGCCCGAGAGCATCTGGTGAAATGTTTTTGTTTCCAAGTCCAACAACCAAAACAGACTTTTTATTCGCAATCATTTTTTTAAGTTCGTTGACAAGAATTGGACGAACAACATCCGCATTTTCCGGCAGAAGCATTTGAAAATGCTCTAGAGCAACATATTTTCCAACAGGCCTTCCAAGAGCTTTTGAGCCGTGTTCATTTGCAATTTTTGTTTTTATTATTTTAACATTTTGAATGTTTTCAACAGTTTGTTGGACGCCGCTTGGAATTTCGTTTTCCAATATTTTTGATTCCAAAGCAAGATCCGTCCTAATTTTAAAATTCAAATTCACACACATCCTTTCCCAGCGTATTTATAATATTTTTCCCGTTTATTTAAAAAAATCACATTCAAAAATCATACAATTTGTATAATTTTGAGGGGTTGGGTTATATTTGTCCCGTGTGAAGCTTTTTTCAAAATATTTGACTTTTTAATTACAAAAACAAAAAAATTTAAATATCCTTGATCGCGTTTTGAAAAACAATGCAAAAGCGAGGAAAGCGCCGCCAGCTCACAACCGACTGTAATATTAAACCTTAATTTGCCGCTCGCTTCCTTTTAAAGCGGCTTTAACAAGCGGTAGGTTGATGTCCGCGACAAAGGTTGCTCAATTAATTGTGTTTGGCTAGGACTTGTTAAGGAAGGGTCCCCAAAGCTTTGAAATTTTAAATTTACTATTGACATTTATGATCTGTTATGTTAGAATAAATTTGGGCGATTTGTGTATAAATCCCCTGACATTAGCACTTCAGTTTAGAAAAGAGGTGGATAAAATGAAAAAGGAAACCGAAAAAAATTCCCAAATTGAAGCGGACGAATTGAACGATGACGATCTCGCAAGCGTTGCTGGGGGGGACGAGGTCATTGAAATCGGGGGCAAGAAGTTTACCCTACCGGACAATTTTCATGAGACAATGCGGTCATTGAAACCGGGAGTAAGAAGGTTACTTGACCGGAGAATTTTGCCGGGAAAATAGCTTTTGAAGACGGCAAGGTTATCATTTCCCAGAACAGGCCAGACGGAGGATTTTCAGAGATAACTTTCCCCTGCGAAACTGATAAATAAAATCTCCAAAATTTTAATATTTTGATTTTGAAAGAAGGTGACTAAAATGAAAAAGGAAGAGAACAACGAACTTCAAAATGATTCATTAGAATCAGTTGCTGGAGGAGGTTTCCCTTCGGCCGAAGATATAACCCCTGAATTTATAAAAAAAGTTAAACAAACTCCAGGGTATAAACCGGAATGGGATGCAACTTTCGAAGGTGAAAAGTGGTTTATGGAGTTATTTATGTTTATAAATCAAAATTTCGATTTTGACTTGGCCAGATCTCTTATATGCAAATTTGCTAATTTGGCTTCCCAGAAGTATAATAAGAAAGTTGATCATTGATTCAAATGCCTACATATAAAGCCTGCTGTAAGTTTTATTTTTTCTTAAAGCGGGCTTGCTTTTTTTAGATTTACTGTTGACATTTATGATATATTGTGTTAGTATAATATTAGGGGTTTTTATTTTAATGAAAATCTCCAAAATACTACATAATCTTAATTCAAGAAAGGAGGTGGCCAAGATGAAAGAGAATGAAAAAAACAACAAGTTAAGCAAAAACGACCTCGAAAATGTTGCTGGGGGAGAGGTTATATATGTACGTTACAAAGAGGACGGAACCCCCGATTATAGGATTAACGATGATGAGACTGAGCAAACCTATGATCCAGCAACCGATGAGTGGTCAGAAAAAATTGGTTCTTGGAGGGCGTTTGTATATTGTGAAGAGGGTGTGCTTCCCTCTTACCGCCTAGAATATCGCACTGGCTATAGTGTTTTCGCACTGGTTTTTCATGCGGTCTAGGTTGTGTGCATATATCTGAGTAGTAGCCACGCTTGAATGACCAAGCATCTTCTGAACTTTATCAACCGACATACCGCTTTGCAGTGCGAGAGTAGCGAACGTATGCCGTAATATATGTGGTGATATATCTAATCCCGCATTGTTACCAATAGTCTTTATTATTTTTT
>CADAPX010000015.1 GCA_902789925.1 Oscillospiraceae bacterium
ATTGTGTATATTGTGTATATTGTGTATATTGTGTATATTTATTTTTGTGAAATTAAAAGCTCAAAAAACCTATGCATCAAGGGAAAAAACGCTAATTTCAGGAACAGCTCTAAATCTTGCAGAAATGCGTGTTGTTCCGACTCCAACGTTAGTATATAACTTTTTGTTTGGGCCCAAATCATATAGCCCCGCAAAAAAATTTGAGCCATTTGCCAGCGCGAATATTCTAGAAAAAAAAGGAATATTTATCTGTCCTCCGTGCGTGTGTCCTGCTAATATTAGGTTATAATCACACTCTTCATATGGATTATATAAAAATGGTTGATGACATAAAAGTATGTTATAGTCTGCGTTTTTTTCATTGGGATCTGCAAATTTTTTTGGCGCTTTGCAATGGTCTTCTTCAATTCCCGCAATGAATATTTTTTTTCCGTTAATTTCAAGAATTTGACTTTGTTGTTTTAAAACAGTAAACCCGCCTTTTTTCATAATTTGAGAATAGTTTAAAGATTCGGTTGAAGTATCTGCAGATTTTGATTTAATGTTGAAATAATCATGATTTCCATAGACTGCGAGTTTGTAATGATGAGCCTTGATGCTTTTTAGCAAATTTATGATGTTTTCATTGTCTGAATATTTGAGGGCATTGTCATATAAATCTCCTGTGAAGACAACGATATCCGCATTTTGTTGGTTTATTAAATCAACCACTTTTTGAAAATTTTCATAAGTGAAATCGGATTTGATATGGGTGTCGGAAAATTGGACTAATTTTATAGGGCTGTTTTGATTTTCTGAGAGATCAATTTTATTAACACGAATTTTGAATGGCTCGATTTTGAATGCATAGAAGATAATGCAAGCCAGAATTATTAATATGATTAAGAGAAAAATAAGCGTTATTTTTAGTGTTTTTTTTGAAGGCATAGACCCATCGTCCTTTCATTTTTTCTTTATATTATAAGCTTTTTTAATTTTGATCAAGTCAAATTATACGCAATATAAATATAACACACATATTTTTTTTAGGCAAAAAAAGTTCCCCCAAAAAGTCTAAACAGCGGGGAACATTATCAGGGGAATGTATGAAAAAAACTATGCAATGGTTATGCCTCAAAAATAGCATGAAAAAATTTTTTCATGCTAGGACGCTATTTTTAAATTCATAGCAATAGCTATCGACTCCGTCTATATTGCCATCAAGAAACGCGCGATAGCGACAGCCTCCTCGGCATTTAGAGTATTTAGAACAGTTGTTGCAGTGGTCATTGCCTTTAAAATTCCTGAATTGAGCCAGAATTTCGCTTTTGTGCCATATGTCATATAAAGACTCATTTTTAATGTTTCCACAAATAAACTCTTTGGGAAAATGAGAACATGGCCTGACATTTCCAAGCGCATCAACGCAAATGCTTTCTTTGCCCGCAAAACATCCAAAGCCCAGCTGCTCAATGTAATTATAACATTCTTTTGAAAACACATTGAGTGGGTTTTTAACTTTGATTTTTCCAGCATATTTTTGTTTTAAATTTTCTAGAATTTTCATGGTGTTAATATATTCTTGCTGGGTTAAAATTATTAAGTCTTTGTTTAAAGTTGCTCGGCCGTCTTCTCTAACGGTGTTGAATTTAACGCTGGAACATCCACATTCTATAGCGGTTTGTATGACATTTTCAAGGCAGGTTATGTTGCTTTTCATGAGTGTTGTTTTGACGCAGTAGTTGCCTTTATATCGCTTTTTTAGGTTATATAAATTTTTAACAACTTTTTCATATGTTCCTTCGCCGCGTATTTTGTCCATGCTTTCTTTGGTTCCGCCGTCGAAACTTATGGTTAAAGTTTTAATGTCTAAGTGATTTATTTTGTCTATTGTTTGAGTGTTAAAAAGTGTTCCATTTGTGCTAACAGAAACGCCTATATCGTTTTCATTACATTTTTTAACAAAATCATACAAATCCCTGCAGGCAAACGGTTCGCCCCCAGCAATTGAAACTCTGGGAATTCCCAGTTCTTTCATATCATCTACAAGCTTTAATTTTTCTTCCAAACTAAGCTCATCTTGATTATATTTGCCAGAGTTTGTAAAGCAGTGTCTGCATCTTAAATTGCAAAGATATGTTATATCATAAAAAAGTCGAAATGGCGCGCTTAAATAGTTGCCTTTAGATCTATTTAAATCATAGTCAACATCTGGTTGGATCAAGCCAAAATCTGACAACTCCCTGAGTGTTAAGAGAATGTCCTTTGAATTTTTAAACTCGCTTGTTAAAGCGTCTATGTCCTCATTAAAATTTTTATTTTCGGGGTTGATAATATTTAAAAGCAAAAGTTCATTTGAATCTATAGCTATGTTTTTTTTTCGTTTTGTATCGTGGAGTATGCCGCCAAAAAACTCTTTTTTAAGTTTAAATCTCATGGTTTGTTTTCCTTTTTACATATTTTATTGCCTGCAATTTTTCAAGCAATTTAACTGAATTTGTTTATTTTAAATTATTTTAAAAAACTTACAATAAGACTTACATATGGAGTTCATCTAAAGGCTTTATTTTACACATATTATCCACCTCCTTATTACTAAAAATTTGCAGGCAATAAGACATGTAAAACTTAAGACTTTATCCGATCATATTCGGAAAAGTTTTTATCATAGTTTTTATAGCGGTTAATTGGACATTTGTTGCAGTAGCTGTTGTTGTGGCTAAAATCACTGTTTTTGTTGAGTATATTTGAAAGGCTTTCATCTTTCAAATTTCCCCAAAGCATGTTTGATTCTGTGAATGCGCAAGGGAAAACGTTGCCCAAAGAATCAATATATACAGAAGTTTTGCCGCAAAGGCAGCTGTTAGAATTGGTCAAATATTTTGAAATCGGCAGTTCAACGTTTGTGTATATATCGTTTTTAAGGCAATAGTCCCTTATTTTATCAAGCAGATTTACAAAATCATCAAATGGCAAAATAACGTCTGGATTGTTTTTAGCTCTTCCAAAATGATTTGTCGAATTTATTTTTAAATTTTGAATTCTATTTTCATTGCAAAATTTGATGACTTCAAAAATATGCTCAAAATTGTGAGATGAAATGACTGATCGAATGGAAAGGCGAGGCAAGATTTTTGGACATTTAGCAAGCAACTCAATGTTTTCTAGACACTTGTTAACGTCTATTCCTTTGCGAATTTTTTCTGAAATTTTTTGGTCTGTTGCGTCTAAACTTATTGTGAGCTTAGTGGATAGTTTCCTATAGATGGAATGTCTCTCAAAAAGGGCTCTCCGCCGCCAATTGAAATGCTTGGTATTTCAAGCGATTTTGATTCGTCTATTAATTTAAAAATTTTTGAATCTTCCAATTCCTTTTTGGCAAATGATTTTTCATAATTCACTGAGTCTGTGAAACAATACACACATTTTGCATTGCAACATTTCGTTATGTCGAAAAATATTTTTTTAATCATGGTTTATTATTGCTCCCTTAAACTGTTTAAAATTTGAATTTCTTTATCCAAAGTTAAAAGCAAAGACTGGCAGTTGTTTGTTTGATTTATGATCACGTTGTCTTTTTGTATAAAGCTTTTGAAAATATCGATCGCCACATCGGCTTTGTGATCTCCAATTCCCCTGAATTCCTTAAGTCTTTTTTTGAGCTGGGAAAAGCTGCTGAGATTTTCAAAAATTTTTCTGGGATCATTTTCATATTTTTCAGCTATGGTTTGAATGCTCAAATATAAATTTTTGGACATATTTTTTGGAAATCTGTGGATTGCGGGTTTTTTGGAAACTTCGGCTAATATTTTTTGATATGTTATTTCGAGCAAAACTTTTGGAGTGAATGAATCTAGGCCAAGTCTTTTAAAAAGTTCCAGCGTTTTTTCAAGCGTTAAATTTGCGCTTTGAGACTGATTTAAAATTGTTGACCATAAAAAATATAGGGATTGTTTGCTATTTAAAGGACTCTTTGTTTTCACTGTTGATCTTCCACTTGCGACTTATATTTATCTTTTCTTTTTCTTTTAAGCTCTCAAAAACATCAATATCTAAAACATTTGCAATAGAAATTAAAACAATTAAAATGTCTGCGATTTCGCTTTCAACGCTGTCATAGTTATTAATTCTTTTAGGGTCAACAGAGGCGCCAGATGAATTTTTGCGAACAGCTTTCGCAAGCTCTCCAACTTCCTCAGCGAGCAATAAGAGTTTATCTTTGACTGTTTGATTTGCAAATCCTCGCAGCTTTAAAACTTTTTTTATGTAGAGTTGTATGCCTGACATTGTTGAGCTTGATTTTAACTCTTCAAACAATTCTTTTTGATTTTTCAAGCGGCAACCCCCTTTGCTTTCATTTCCCAGCCGCCCTTTTGCCTGCGGACAGGCCTTCATTATATCATTTACAATATTAGGAGTCAACACTTTTTTCACAAAAATTAACACATATTTTAATTAAATGTTTTTTTGAGATATTTTTAGCAAAATAATCAAAGATTGCCTTTAAAACATAATTTAGTGTGTGAATAATTTGAATTTATTCGATTGGTGATGTTTAAAATTTTTAAAATATAAGAAATAAATTAGGGCAAGATTGAAATTCTTTGATCGAGTTAGCATTTATTAGTTTAAAAAATTATTTAAATTAAAAAAAACACTTGACAAATCTTTAATATTTTGTTAACATATTTTAGACAAAAGATTAATGGAAGTTTTTACTTTAGCAAAACTACATATTAAAGCCGGAACGGGAATTGAGGTAATAAGTTTAAAATTAAATTAAAGATTGATGTTTTTTGGATGGACGAGCTTTTGGCTTTTGATGGGGAGGTTTTCAAATTTGGATATTGGCGGCGAGGCTGTGACGAATAAAACTAATATTTTTTTTTGACATTGGTTGTTTAGATGGATTTAAAGGCTTGGCTTTTTTTAATTCTAAAACTCTTTTCACCCTACACCACACGCTTGCTTATGGAATGTTGGGCTGTGCGTTAAATGACAAATATAACATTTCCACTAGTAAAATTATAATAAGAAAAAATGAAAACGGAAAGCCTTTTTTGTTTTCGAGTCAGAAAAACATAAAAATCAGCGTCAGCCATTCTGGGCATATTGTTGCAGTTGCGCTTTCTAGAAGTGAGATTGGGATTGATGTTCAAAAGGTTGATGGAGATTCAGGGAATGTTTTTTGTTATGAAGATTTTTTTGCCTATGATGAGATGAAATACATTGACTCTTTTCCAAAAAGATCGGTAATATTTGCCGTTTTTTGGACGCGTAAAGAAGCTCTCATTAAGCGTTTGGGGCTTGGAATTTGTGATGGTTTGAGGTGCTCTTGCTTTAATAAAGCGACGCATTCGTTCATGATAAATTCCATTTTGGGTCAAAGATACGCTTTTTCATATAGTTTTTCTGGATCTGATGTGGACATATACAGGTATGATAATCTAAGCATTGGAAAGATTTTCGCAGCATATAAAAGCATTCAAATGAAAAAGGCAACATTTAACTGAAAATTGGCGTGGTTTTTGTTGAAATTTGAAAATACTCATAAACGATAATAAATATCAAATATGTTCCTGATTTTGTTTGGATTTTTAACATATTGCATTAAAAATAATTTTGGATATTTATTATGTCATTCGGATTAAAAATCCGAAGTTGATGTGAAAAAAAGGGGGTTAAACGGTTTTTTCATATGTGATCGAAAGGAGGGACAAGCGTGAATTTTGATTTTAACTTTGATGAACTCGAAAACCTAGACATGGCTGATTTCACAGTTATCAGCAGCAACGATTTGTCTGAAGCAGACGAAAAAGCAATTATGGGTGCTTCATGCACTACGTGCACATGTTGCTGTAGCTGCTGTAGCGTTTGATGCTTTTGGCGTGTGAGTAAGCGTTGATTGGCGTTAAATTTTTAGTTAGATTATGGAATTTGTGTTTATATTGAGCTGATGTTTAGTTTTCTTTGCCTTCGCTGCAAATAAAATCGCATAAAAATATAAGAAGACTATGCCATTAAAGATTAAATGGCATGAAATAACGTTAGTATATAGGGCGCAAAATCGCGGGATTTTGCTCGCTTGTCATTTATGACTTGGTCGTCTTTTAATGAGAAGTTTTTTCGGTTTATGTTCATGGTTTTGCAAGTTGAGGAAGCGTTTTAAAAAGCCCTTGCCGATATTTTTAAACATTGGTAATTTTAAGCACAAGTTTTAAGCAATTAGATTTTTGTCTGGCGCGAGAATTGTTCATGAAGTGGAAATGCCGTTCATGTTAAGTTGAACGGTGTTTTCATGATAATATATTTAATTTTGAATTGTCGCATATTGTCGTGAGTTGTCATAAATTTTGATATATAAAATAAGGCGTGAGTAGTAAAAAAATTGGAGTAAATAGATATGTACTATTATTTTAAAGAAAATGTTTTTTATTTAAAGCAAGACCAAGGTTCTTTGTTTTTGAAAAATAATTTTTATTCTGTTTCTGTGAATAATTTAAATTCATATAAAATTTTTAAGATGATTTTGCCTTATTTAAATGGCTTAGTTGATTTTGATGAATTTTTTGATAAATTAGTTAACAAAGTCGTCAAAAAGTTTTTAATATCACTAATTGATATTTTAACGAAAAATAAGTTTGTTCTATATTCTGATGATCCAATCAACATAAACGATTATTCAAAATCAGAGCGAAGTTATTTGCTTTGTTATGGGGGAAGGATTTCTAAAAAGCTAAAAAATCAATTTGAATGTTATATATTATCGTCTCCAAATGAAGATGTTGGAAACCTAATGTGTGATATGCTTTATAGGTCAAACATCAAAGCAACGCCTGAACATGCAAAAAATGACTATATATGCATAGATGGACCAATTAAATTGTTTATATATAAAAGCGACGACGACGTTGTTGTTTCTTCGATTTGTCCGAAAAAAGATGAAACAGATGCTGATTTTTTTGATTTGCCAAACCACATCTTTGAAATAATAGCTTCCTTTTTAGGAATAGAATTGACGTTATATTCAATGGACCTTCATGAAGCGGATTTTTACAGTAAAGATTATGTTTTTAATTTAAAGCTTCTCAGCGGAGGTTTTGTTGCAATTGGAGAGAGAAAATGAAAATGAAACTGAATTTAAAAACGAAGGCCAAAGTTTGTGAAAAGAAAATCATAATAGACTGTTTTGACAAAATTCTCGTTAGTTATTGCGACGGAGGGTGTTCTGTTTGCTGCGAAGAATGCATCAAAACCAGGTTTATCAACACGCGCAAAGACAGGGCGAGCCTTATGAGATGCCGCAACACAGATTTAAAATGTGGCCAAATATTTGATGGCTTGATCAATTCTTTAATTTCATTGCTCAAAGAAGACAAATTTTTAATTGATGAATTTCAAAGGCGTAAAGTTTTCATCATAGACAAAAACACTCTATCAATTTCTTGGGAATATGTTATGCCTGTTTCTGATTGCTCGGTGTGCGGATGTGTTTTAATTGACAGCTCAAATATTGCACAGATTTTGGGGAAAAGCGTTTTGGATAATGTGTATGGTGATAAAAAGATTCCATTCAGGAGCAAAGACTATAAAGACATTGCCAAAAGAGTCGAAAAATTTGCGTTGAGTAAAAATTTTGGAATAATGACGACTTTGCTTGACAATTTTGACGGTCCTTTTCCAATTTCCGTTGCAATGCTTCCGCTTGGTGACGGAAGAGATGAGCCGGGAACAGGGAGAACGTCTTCTCTTGAAAAAAGTCGAGCGGTTGCGCTTTTTGAGGCGATGGAGCGACATGGAGGCTTTGCGCCAAGGGCTAAAAAAACGATCATTTTTGAAAGCTATAATAAATTAAAAAGCGAGGGCCGAGAGGTTTTGGATGTTTGCGATTTAATTTTAAATCAAGACTCTTTAACAAACGGCGGGATATATAAAAATGACAAGTTTCATTTTAGTTATGATGAGCCATATCATTGGGTATATGGATATAATTTAATAAATCAAAAGACGCTCTTGTTGCCTGAATCCGTTGTATATTACGGAATGACATTAAAGAGCGAAAGATATCGCAGGGAAATTATAGCATATGAAGTTTCAAATGGATGTTCTGTTGGGGCGACTTTAACTGAGTCGGTGTATGGAGGAATTTTAGAAGTTGTTGAACGCGATGCTTTTTTGACTGCGTGGTATACTGATCGAAGCATATGTCGGCTAGTTTTAGATGATGTGTTTATGTCCCAAAGAGAAAGATTTCAGATGGAATTTGAAAAATTTAAAAATTTTTACAGCGATTTTAGAGTTGACATATATGAAATATCCTGCGAGACTCGAATTCCCGTTGTTTTAATGACTCTGACTCGAAAAAAGATAGGAGTTCAGAAGATGAACTTTATGTGTGCGGCGGCGGCAGATGCAGATCTTGTTGAGGCCATGCGAAAGGCGATGCATGAAATATCCAGCATATTTGTTGGGCTGCAAAAACGCTTTAGGGATGAATATGATCAAGTGGTTAAAAAGGCTGAGAATATGCGACTTATTCAAAGCATGGATGATCACAGTTTGGTTTGGGGATATTATAAAAATTTGGAGAAAATAAATTTTCCAGATCAGGTTAGTGAATCTATAAAAGTTTCCCGGAGAATTTGCGCCAATAAAAGGTTTAAATCTTTAAATGAGGCTTTTAAGGTTGTTTTGGAAGACTTAAAAAGAAATGGCAGGGATGTGATTTTTGTTAATCAAACGAGTCCAGAGATGCAACTTATGAAAATATATTGTTCTAAAATTTTGATTCCAGGGCTTTTGCCCATGACATTTGGCGCCAAAAATGCGAGAATTTCGAGAAAGAGGATTGATGAAATTGAGAAGATGGAAAAAAGACATTTGCGGACCAATTTCATCCCCCATCCATTTCCGTAGAAAGAAGGAAAAGCAGTTTTGGAAAATTTAAAGCTTGCGCCATATTATTTAAAAAGAATTTGCAACAAGTCGTGTTGTTTTGAGGAGGAATTTTTATCGGACATCATAGATATTGAAGATGAAATCAACAGGCAGCTTAATTTGCTTGACCAAATGCTTGAAAAGTTAGATTTGAGAATATATTCAGATATTGGGCAAGTTTTTGGCGGCAAGAGAAAAAAAGCGATAAATATGCGAAGAGACATTCGAAGGAAGAAGCTTAAGAAGAGATTTTTGAATGACCTAGAAATTTTTTCTAAAAAAACCCAGGATTTATTTAGAAAATGTTTTGATATTTTTGAATCGATTCAAAAATTAAGAGAAAAACAGGAGGCTGTTTTAAACGCAAGAAAAGATAGCGCATATCATAAACTGATTGAAGAAGTCAAAAAAAATAGTGTTTTTCGGAATGCCTTGATGATATCAATGAATTCTGAGCTTTATGGCAATATTGATTTATTAAAAGGGCAAAAGGATTTTCCAAACAGCAAAAAATTAAAAGACACTGTTTTGTCAATCAAAAACTACCACAATAGAATGCTCCATAAGCCATCGCCTTTCAGCACTTTTGTTGGAGTGAAAATGGGAATATATGGAGGCTCGAAAGAAAACTGTGAACCGGCGCGCAGTCAAATTTGCGTTAATATTTTGTTTTTCCATATTTTAGAGAGCCTTTTGCTTGAGGATGATAGGGAATATATCCAGGATTTTTATGTTAAAGTTAACCCAACGGCGGTTTTAAACGATGGTAACATTGAGTTTTTAAAGGTTGAAACATCTAATCCTCAATACATGTATTATAAAGAAAACATAACTAAAATCAAAAATAACCGGCAAATAGATTTGATTTTGAAAAAGGCTGGCAACAAAAACTGTCATCTGTTAACGCTTGCGAATGAGCTGATTCAAGACAAAACTTGTTTTAGCCAAATGACTCAAGCAACAGCTTTGATTTTAAAACTGGCTCAAGTTGGTCTTTTATATAAAAATTTTAACATTGACAGTGCAAAGCAAGAACATCTAGAAAAGTTAATTGCTCTTTGCGATGGGAGAAAAAATCCTAAATATTTTGAAATTAATAAGTGTTTGAAAAGCATAAAACGCGAAATCAAAATAGTCAACAATGACTACTTCAACATTGAGCGTAAAAAAAGCCTGAGAGAATCAATATATGGTAAAATCAAAAAGATATTTTCGATATATTCAATTCAGGCTCAGGATCTTAATTTCAAACCCCACAATATTATTTTTGAAAACTATATATCTCCAGTTATTGAACGCTCTAAACCTCCATTGGAAGAAAAAAACATTCAAAAACTCGATAATGTTGCTAAAATATATAGAATTTTTGATAATAGTTATATAACAAAGATTATTTATCGTGATATCTTTTTGCAAAAATATGATTTAAATTCAAAAGTCAGATTGCTTGAATTTTATAAAGATGTTGAAAATTTTCATAATGAGCGCGAGACCGTTGAAAATGACGATAGCATCAAGCAAATAGGCAGGATGAGGCAGGACTTTTTTGACATTTTAAGGCCAAATCTCAAAAAGGCTGTTATATCAATAGATTCTTGTCAGATTGAAAAAATATATAGAAATGCGCCCAGGATGATGAAAATTTCTAAAAGCTATGGAATATATTACCAAAAATATGATGATGAGATTGTTGTTAATAACACTGCTCCTGGATTTGGCAGGCATTTTATGAGATATGTTTATGGCTTGAAGAGGGAAGAAGCCAAAAAGTTCATGGATTGCTATAAAAACAACATTAAAACGTCGGGGTTTTTAAATTTATATGATATTGGAACTAATTTAGGACTAAACATAAACCAACATATTCCCTGCTTGAATCATAAAATTTCATATCCTCAATCAATTTACATGAACGATTCTTTTGATGGCGGATGTGAAAAATATTTTGTTGCATATGATGAAAAATATGACAAGCTTTATGTTTGCGATGAAAAAAACAGGGAAATTGAAATAACCCCGATTGGTTTTATTTTTTCAAGAGTTGCCCCTGGATATTATAGATTTTTGTCCGCTTTTTCCAATTCGCAAGGAGCGGAAATATCCTTTTGGGACAGGTTTGCATCTTGCTTTGAGAGCAAAGAAAACATTTCCTGCTATCCTAGAATTGTTCTTGACTCGGACGTCATCTTGGAGCGAAAAACCTGGAAAATCCCCTGTGATATGCTTAAAAGCGATGAAAGCTTGGAAAAAGATGAATATATAAAATTAATTGACTATTTTGATAAAAACAATATTCCCAAAAGATTTTTTTGCAAAATATCTGTCGACATTGATGGAATTTTGGCTAAAAATAAAGATATTAAAAATTGGATGAAGGAAATATCCAATAAGAGACTGCGTAAACCTCAATTTTTTGATATAAATAATTATATTGATTTTAAAAATTTTGGTCGCATGATCAGCGGATGTGATGATATTATAACAATTTCTGAGGCGCTGCCGGATGGAGACGAGATAACGGAATATTTAGTTGAGCTGATGGAATTCGATTGTTCCTAAAAAAATAAAAGCATTGGAGATAAAACAAAAGTGTGGAGATCTTTGCATATTTTTTATTATGACAATCACGATAAATTGTTATGTTGTGGAATTTTACCCATAATTCAAAAATATAATATCCAACAATTTTTTTTCATTAGGTATTGGGAGAAGGGGCCCCATATTCGCTTGAGGATTAAGACGAATGATGATGTTTTGATTGAAAAAATAATTAATGATCTTGAAAAATATATTTTGGCAAACAGGTCAACAGCAAGCATATCGAAAGAATATTATAACGATTTGACGCAAATCTACGCTGAAAAAGAAAGGCTTGAAAGCGAAAGTTGGCAAGAGTTGATCCCCAACAACACAATTTGTCGAATGCGATACATTCCAGAAATTGACAAATATCATGGCGAAAAAGGCGTCAAAATAGCCGAAAACGAATTTTGCTTCAGTTCATTTTTGGCGATAAATGTTCTTTTAAAAGTCAAGAGCAAAAGTGAAAAAATGCTGTGTGGGGCGGCGTATGCGATGGAGCTTGTGGACTGTGTTTTAAAAAACGATGAGGCAAAGTTGCGTTTTTTAAAACTATATAGAAAATATTGGGAAAAATTTTCAGAAATAACGCCGTCGAGCAAAGAACAAATCAGGCAAATTGTCAGCAAAATCAACTGTGAATATATACGAAAAATAGAAAGGATGTATGCAAGGAGTGTTGGGAATTTTCACAAAGATATTTTTGAAAAATTGGGCAATGATGACAAAAAACAGTTTGATTTTTTAATGAATTTTGTGCATTTGTTTAATAATCGAATCGGCATTATTCCATATGAAGAAATACAAACCACGTTTATATGTCAAAAATTGGTTGGGGAGGTTTTATGCAAAAATATATAGTTAAAAAAGCATTGCGAGATGAGATGCTTAAAATAAATCTCCATGACTTTGCGGTTAAGAAGGACGAGTTGTTTTTTTTATATATTCCAAACGAGGCAGGGAGAGAGAAGGTCTTTCTTTCAAAGGAGATGGGCAAAGCTTCAGATGAAATTTTAAAGCGGTTTTTAAAAAAGCTTGATCCAATATATAAAAACATATTTTTTGATTTAAAACAGAGTTATTCAAAAATTTTAACGTTAATGTTTATTTATTTGCGCACAAATTATGGGAGTTTAAAAAAAGGGGGATTTTCATTTTGCTCGCATTCTCAAGGTTTGATGTCGTTTTATAAAGACAGGGATAGGGTTGAGAATTTTCTTGAGAGCCAATATCAAAACAATGTTATGGTGCTAAACAGTTGTTATAGTTCATATATAAAAGAATTTGAGGATAATGAAGGGATCAATGAGATTTTGCAAAGATGCATTTTAGAAATTTCAAATCAAGCAAAGGAAAAAATTATTAAAGGGGAAATAAAATTTTTTAATGAAAAATCTGAGAAAACAACTTTGGATTTGAGCAGTTTTCACAAAAATCTTTATTTAAACACTTCTTTTATTGACAAATTGAAAAACAGCATCGATTTTAAAGTTAAAAGATTTTTGACAATTTGTTTCTACACTTTTTTGAAAAACGTTGGAATAAGCAGCGAAAAGCGCTTAGTTTTGGACTATATTATATATAGATATATTGAGGATATTTTCGATTTTAAATATGTTGATCTTGTTGCTCGAAAGAAAAATATTTAAATTTGGGAGATAGATTTATGAAATCGTTTTTGAATGATAAATTGAAGTGGTATAGCAAAAATTTGAATCAATACTTTTTAGACACTATATATGACACCGATAAGCTGATGGTTGATCTGCCGCAAGACAGGTGGTTTAAAATAAATCCAACTCGGGGAATGAAAAAGGCAATATGCTGCTATGATTTGGCTGGGATTGATTCAAAAATTTCCGACTTCTTAGTTAATATTTATGGTGAAACGGAATATAATCGAGCAGTTATTGATCGAAAAATACTGCGATTTTCCAGGAGGATGGTTGCGTCTGGCGGAGGACTATATCCAAATTTAATTTATATTTTAATAAAAACCAATCAAGTTGTAAATATATATCAGTTTGATCCCGCTTTGTGTGTTTTGCGATTGATAGAAAAATGTCAGGCAGCTGAATCTGAGCTTGAGGAAAACGCATGTTATTTTATATCTACGTTGTATTATTTTAGAAACTGGCTTAAATATCGCTATTTTGGATATAGACTTATGAATGTTGATGCGGGATATTTGCTGGCTAATTTTTATTTGGAAGTCATAAAAAACGGCCTAAATGGAGAAATATATTTTTCGAGTGAATTATTTAAACTTGCAAGGAAATACATTAAAATTGACTTAAAAAAAGAGAGCATTTGCTTTGTTGTTAAAGTTAGCGATTTAAATTTGTTGGATTCCATAAAAAAATTAAACAAGATTTGCAAATATCAGATATTTGATGATTGGGACACGCAAGACATAGATCTTTATGAAACCATTGAAAAAACAGCTCTTGGTCAAAAATATAACATATGCGAAAAAATAGTTGATGAGGGGAAAATCAATATATTAAATTCTCAAATAGTATCACAAAATAGAATTTCTCCTGGCGGAGCGGCTATGCAAAGCATTTTGCCAATAGATAAAGATGGCCTTCTAGCCACATTGTCTGATTTGGATGTTTTTCTAAAACATGTTAAATATTTAGTTTCTGACCTCAATATATACATATATATTAAAAAAATCGAGGGGCTTGAAATTGGAATATATGAATGTTTTTTGGGAGAAGGAGGAAAGTTGAAATTTATTCGACCTTTTAATGAAAATTTGCAGATTATATTGAAAAAACACAATTTTAATTTTGATGACACACCAGCTTTAATTTTTGTTGGAAGCAAGTCTTGCTTTGATTTTATGAAGTGTAAAGAGAGCGAATTTAAATTTATTCAGCTAGAAGTTGGTTTTTTGAGCCATCTCATTAGCGTTGCGGCGGCGCTTAATGGTTGCTATACTCACCCCATACTCGGTTTTGACAGCAAACTTTGTGAAGAAAAAATTGCGAAAAAACATATTTTGAATCTTATTGCCTTTTCTGATGCTAAAACTTTAGACAGGCGGAGGTTGATGTATTGAAGGGAATTAGTTTAATGGATGAGAAAATTTTGGATTATTTGAAAAAAGCCTCTGGAATGTTAAATTTAGACAAAAATTGGAAACTTGCTTCAGATCTTCATTTGAGCTCGAAAGAGATTATTGATTTTTCAATATATTTTTTTAATATATCCGGCAAAAAGTTGTCTTTGTCTAGAGATTTCAGCATAGGCGAAATACTTGATATGTGTGAATAATTTTTATTAAGGTGTTGAAAAAATGCGAGACTTTAATGCATATGATTTTTTTATCGAGGAAAGAAACATTAAATCTGGAAATTCTGGAAACAATATGATTATTTCGAGCGAAGAAAAAATAACATATGGCGATTTTCATCAAAGCGTCAGCTTAAAATATGGGCAATTTTTTAGGCAAATAGACGATTGCTTTAGGATGGGAATTTTGCTTATGGATTCTATTTTTCAGCAGATTCTTTTTTGGGGCGCTTTGAGATCAAAGATAACGCCGGGGATTTTTTCAATTTTTGAGTCGAAAGATTCTGTTTTGAAAACGATAAATAAAGCTTCAATTGACATATTAATAACCGATGAGGCTCATATCCAATTGGCAAAAGAGGCGTTTGATAATTGCTCGCTCAAAAGAGTCTATATTGCAGACTCAGACTATAATTTAAAACTAGCATATCAAAATCTTGACTTGCCGAGAAAGCCAAAAGAGGGCAGATTTATTTTGTTTTCATCTGGAACAACCGGAATTTCAAAGGGCATAGTACATAATCAAATCGATATGAAATATGCTGCGAAAACCTATGGAGAGCAGATTTTGGGGCTGACAAACAAAGATATTTTGTATTCTATGGCAACTTTGAACTATGGCTTTGCATTCACAAATTCAACATTTCAAGCAGTTTATGGGGGAGCTTCTGCCATTATTGATAAAGATGTGGATATATGGCATATTATTGACAATATAAAAATATTAAAGCCAACGGTTATTTGCGGAGTTCCAGTCATATTTGATTCGATTGCAAAGGCTGCCAGGAGCAGTCAAATGGATTTTAGTTTTGTTCGTTTGGCGCTCAGTTCGGGAGAAAAAATGTCGGAAAATCTTTGGGACAGGTGGCATGATGAATTTAAAATTGCGATCATTGAAGGGTATGGTTCTGTTGAGATGCTGACTAATGTCATTTCAAATCAAAAAGACAGCTATTGCAAGGGTTCTTCTGGAAAGCTGCTTCAAGGATTTGAATTTAGTTTTGAAAAATCAGAAACGAGCGAGGATGAGCCAGCTGGCGTTTTGCAAGTTGAAGGTTTAAGCATATCAAATATGATGATTGGGTCTTTGGATAATAAGTCTAAAATTTATAGGACAAAGGATGTTTTTAAGATTGATGAGGATGGATTTTTTCACTATTGTGGTCGAAAAGATGATATGTATAAGGTCAATGGAGTTTGGTTTAATCCGCTTGAAGTTGAAAAATATATAGAAAGTTTTCCGATTGTTGAAAACGCAACTGTTTTGAATGTCGAAATGGAAATTGTTGCGTATGTTGTTTTAAGCGATTTTGAGCTATTTGATTTTTTAAAAGCGCGCAGCATCACTAGATGGTTGAAACATGATAAAAATCAGACTATTTGTCCGAGCAAATATGTTGTTGTTGATGAGCTTCCCCGAAATTCTAATGGAAAAAAGCTCAGAGTTGAAATTGACAAAAAGCATATTTTAAAAATTATCAAGGTGTGAGGCGTATATATGTCAGGATATTATATAATCAACGGAAAAAGAATATATGTATATATAGGCAATAGCGACAAAATTCCAATACTTTATATACACGGCGCCCCTGGCATAGGTGTTTTAGACATGGAGAAATATCAAAGTGATAATTTTTATCCGAACTATTTTTTGATTGCTCCGGAGCAAAGGGGAGTTTGGCGATCTGAGGATTTAAAAGAAGATGAAGCTTTTTGCATTGATTTAATCATTGAGGATTATGAGCAGATTAGGAGGCGTTTGAAAATTGAAAAATGGATTGTTTTATGTCATTGCATTGGAGCAAGAACTGCTATAGAATATTATAGTAAATATCCCGAGTCAATTGTTATGATTTTGTGTGAGAACCCTGTTTTAGACAGTTTGTCTGCATTTGAACAGGTGATTAAAATTCAGCTCTCGTTAATTCGCAAAAATAGTTTAGCTGATTTTGAGCATTTTTCAAAAAAATTAAAAACAATAAAAAATCCATTGGATCTGGAAAAATTTTGTCAAAAACTTGAAAAGAAGACTCATATCCAAGCCAATAATTTGACCATGAGCAAAACAACAATTAAAAAGCTTTCTGAAATTAAAAATAATTTTAATATAGATTTGTTTATGCGTTCGCGAAAAACTGAGATTAAAATGAGCCATTGTGAGTCGCTATATCAAAAGATATATGGTATAATGGAAAGAGTTAAAGTTCCAATGCTGGTGATGCATGGGGAAAAAGATGTGACTGTTTCCGGAAATGTTATAGAGCAGATAAAAAAAAGAGTCAGTTTATGTTATTTTAAGGAGTTTAGAAATTGCAAACATTGGATTCATCTTGACAGCGAACAGGAATATTTTTCATGTGTTGATGGATTTATTAAAAAAATTTGGCAAAAGTCAGTTTATTGCCCAGAAAGGATTGAATGAAAAATGGGAAAAAAGAACAAGAAAAACAAAAAAGCGAAAAAAAATGAGGCGATTAAAAATTCGAAAAAAAATGTTTTTTTAAATGATGATGTGAGCTCATATGACACAAGCAAAATACAAAAAAAATGGGGTGATGATCGGATAAATGAATCTAATAGCAAGTGGGAGAACATGACAAAAAAAGAGCAACGCGCAATTTTAGAGGAATGTAGCGATATATTTATCGGCTTATCCGACTATATTGGCTCAGATCCCAAAAGAGAAGAAGTCACAGAATTGATGATTAGGTGGCACAAATTTATAAAGAATTTTTATGATCCGTCTTTGGAAGTTTTGAGATGCTTGGGGCTGATGTATGTGTATGATCCGGCTTTTTCGAGCAAATTTCAACAAATAGATCCCAACCTTCCCGATTTTTTAGGAAAAGCCATCAACAGTTACGTTGATGTTTTGGAGGAGAAGTGGATTGAAAATCAGTGCAATGTTTTAAAACAGTGAGTTTTAGTTGTTAGGGTGTGGATATGAATGGAAAACGGAAAAGAAAGGTTTGTTGAGCCTTTGGACTTGAGTTCTCTGAAGAAAAAAAATCAGCAAAATCAACAAAATCAAAACAGCGATATGATGATATATTCGGTTGAATATCCAAAAACGTCGCTTGATTTGCTGGTTGTTCCTGAAAAAACCAAACATCAAATTGCAAGCATTTTGACAAAAATTAAGCATTTTGATCTTTTATATAATAAGTTTGGATTAAAGCAAATAGACAAAACAGGTGGACGAACTTTAATTAATTTTTATGGGCCTCCAGGGACAGGGAAAAGTTTTGCAGCAGAGGCTATTGCAAAAGCACTTGGTAAAAAAATAATTAAAGCAAACTATTCTCAAATAGAATCAAAATTTGTTGGAGAGACTCCTAAAAACATAAAAGAAATTTTTAAGGCAGCCAAACGAGAAGATGCTGTTGTTTTGTTTGATGAGGCGGATTCAATTCTTGGCAGCAGGCTTTCAAATGTCACTCAAAGCACGGATCACGCGGTTAATGTCAGCAAGTCGGTCATGTTGCTTGAAATGGACAATTTTGATGGGATAATGATATTCACAACTAATTTCGGCCAAAACTATGATTCTGCTTTTGTCAGGCGAATAATTGGGCATATTAAATTTGAGCTTCCGAATGAGCAAGGGCGAAAGAAGATATTTTTGGGGCTTTTGCCAAAAAAACTTCCGGTTTCAATAACCGATGAAGAATTGGAGAATATTATTAAAATATCGGAAGGGCTTTCTGGAGGAGACTTGGTTAATATGGTTTTATATGCTAGCTCTTCAGCAGTTGAGCGAGACGGCGAACAGTGCCATGTGACATACACTGATTTTGAAGAGGCGTGTTTTTTAATCCAAAAAGCTAAAAATGAAATTGGAAAATCGAAAAATTGAAGTTTAAATTTCTGCAACTGTGGACGCGCTTTTGTCGCATTTTTTATCCTGGAGAGTTCACTAAAATTTTATATAAAATATTAGATATTAATCACATATAATCCAATTCCGATATGTGTGTGTTTGTTTTATTTTAAAATTGAAAAATATAACTTTTGTTGATTATTTATTAGGAGGAATGCCATTGAAAGCAATACAAAATTATATAAACACTAAGTGTGATTTAGATTTAACTAAAACACGCCTAGATGTTCTTTTGGAAAAAAAAGAAAATATACAGCGTGCTTATATTATGGCCGGATATAAAAATTATTTAAAGCCGAGCTCGCAAAGTTTTAGATCTAAAAACATATCTTTATATGTTCGTGAGCTTTTAGATAAAAATCCGGCAACCAATCAGAGCTTGATTCAAGAGATTGTTAGCGCCAGACAGGAAATTAGGATTTTGGAGCAGACGTTGGATCAAATGGAAAAAATTTTATATAGGATGACTGGCATATCGCGCGAACTTTTTTTTGAGGTCGCATGCAACGGACTTGCTCCAACAAAAGCGGTTGAAAAGGTTTCGGAAAAAGAAAATGTTGACTATCGGACGGGGTGGAGATACTATAAAAAGATAAAACCGCAGTTAAAAAAATTGAGTGAATTTTCGTGATAGTTTTTTTATGTTTTGGTCTGTAATATTTAATATTTTTTATGTGAAAAAAATCCCATGGTTGTGGGGTTTTTCGTTTTATAAACACTTAAAGCATACACAATACACATATAACACACAACATACACAATATGCGCAATATTCACATATTTTTTAGCGATGGTAATTCATAAATAT
>CADAPX010000016.1 GCA_902789925.1 Oscillospiraceae bacterium
AAGCAAAAGATATTGAAATGAAAAAGTAGAATTTTTTATGTTGTGTTGCGGATGCTTACCTACCGCTTGTTATGGATAGTCTGCAAAAAGACGGAGAGGCTTAAGAAGGTTTTATATTACGGTTGGTTGTGAGCAGGCGGCGGGACGTCGGTTTTTGCGTTGTTTTTTGGAACGTGTTCAAGGATATTTGAAATTGTTGAGTTTTTAAGTCAAGAACCTGATATTTCAAGAAGAGGTTGAATTGGCTTTTGCTTTGGGCATTTACCTACCGCTTGTTATGGATAGTCTGCAAAAAGACGGAGAGGCTTAAGAAGGTTTTATATTACAGTTGGTTGTGAGCAGGCGGCGGGACATTGGTTTTTGCGTTGCTTTTTGGAACGCGTTTAAGGATATTTGAAATTGTTGAGTTTTTAAGTTAAGGGCCTGATATTTTAAGAAGGGGTTGAATGGAACTTTTGCTTTGGGCATTTACCTACTGCTTGTTATGGATAGTCTGCAAAAAGACGGAGAGGCTTAAGAAGGTTTTATATTACAGTTGGTTGTGAGCAGGCGGCGGGGCATTGGATTTTGCGTTGTTTTTTGGAACGCGTTCAAGGATATTTGAAATTGTTGAGTTTTTAAGTCAAGAACCTGATATTTCAAGAAGGGGTTGAATTGGCTTTTGCTTTGGGCATTTACCTACCGCTTGTTATGGATAGTCTGCAAAAAGACGGAGAGGCTTAGGAAGGTTTTATATCACGGTTGGTTGTGAGCAGGCGGCGGGGCATTGGTTTTTGCGTTGTTTTTTGGAACGTGTTCAAGGATATTTTAAATTGTTGAGTTTTTAAGTTAAGGACCTGATATTTCAAGAAGAGGTTGAATTGGCTTTTGCTTTGGGCATTTACCTACTGCTTGTTATGGACAGTTTGCAAAAAGACGGAGAGGCTTAGGAAGGTTTTATATTACAGTTGGTTGTGAGCAGGCGGCGGACATTGGTTTTTGCGTTGTTTTTTGGAACGCGTTCAAGGATATTTGAAATTGTTGAGTTTTTAAGTTAAGGACCTGATATTTCAAGAAGAGGTTGAATTGGCTTTTGCTTTGGGCATTTACCTACCGCTTGTTATGGATAGTCTGCAAAAAGACGGAGAGGCTTAATAAGGTTTTATATTACAGTTGGTTGTGAGCAGGCGGCGGGACATCGGTTTTTGCGTTGTTTTTTGGAACGTGTTCAAGGATATTTGAAATTGTTGAGTTTTTAAGTCAAGAACCTGATATTTCAAGAAGAGGTTGAGTGGGGACAAATATAACCCAATCAAATAATACAATTTGGATTAACATGTATTATTGATGGTGTTATTTTTTTATTTATAAACTAATTGTAATATTGTTCATTGAATGTTCACGAATAAAGTAAAATTTTTTTGATATGGGGTGTTGACAATTTGTTTTTCGTGTGATATAATGAGCTTGAAAAGTGAAGTGGATCTAGTGATTCCCACCTTGCTGTTATCTGCACGTAAGGTCAATACGATGTCTTTTGACTATGGTGTTGTTTGAGTGCGGGCGTGTTGTTCGTGCTCTTGTTTCGTGGTAATTTTATTTTTTAGGGGGTGCTTTGTGGGTAACGTTAAGGATATGCAGATCAATGAAGAAATTAGGGACAGTCAAATAAGGGTTGTTGACGAATCCGGGGCGCAGCTTGGTTTTATGTCTGCCAAAGAGGCGCTTGATGTCGCTGTTTCCAAGAATCTCGATTTGGTTAAGATTGCGCCTCAGGCAAAGCCGCCGGTCTGTCGCATCATGAATTACGGAAAGTATAAATTTGAGCAGGCCAAGCGCGATAAAGAGGCCAGGAAAAACCAAAAGGCCATGGAAGTTAAGGAAGTTCGGCTTTCTCTGAACATAGACGTTCATGATTTTAATACTAAATTGAAAAATGCCATCAAATTTTTAAAATTGAAAAACAAGGTTAAGGTTTTGGTGCGCTTCAGGGGAAGAGAAATGGCGCATGCTGGCTTGGGGGTCGATCTTTTGAAGAGATTTCAGGATGCGTGTTCTGAGTATGGTTTTGCGGATAGGCCTGGAAAAATGGAAGGCAGGAGTATGGTGATGATTATATCGCCTAAGGTTGCGGGCAAATCATCCAGGAAGTCAAATTAATTTCGAATTATTGGGATTTGATTAAAGTATTGGGAGGTCAAAGTGATGTATAAACAAAAGACTCACAGCGGAGCTAAGAAGCGTTTTAATCTAACAAAAAATGGTAAGGTTAAGCGTGCGCATGCTAATAAATCGCATATATTAAACAAAAAATCAACGAAGAGAAAGAGAAATCTGCGGCAAATTGCGTATGCTGATGTGACTAATGAAAAAGCCATCAAGCGGCTTATACCGTATAAATAAGTGTTTTTAGTTTTGATTTAGTGATATGGAGGTAAATGAGTTATGGCCCGCGTTAAAAGAGCTATTATGACTAGAAAGAGGAGAAAGAAGGTTTTAAAGCTTTCTAAGGGATATTTTGGCGCAAAGAGCAAGTTATTTAAAACAGCTAAGCAGGCGGTTATGAAATCCGGGCAGTATGCATATATTGGCCGCAAGCAGAGGAAGCGTGATTTTAGAAGAATTTGGATCACGCGCATTTCGGCTGGCTGCAAACAAAATGGAATGAACTATTCAACCTTTATGAATGGGCTGAAAAAGGCGCAAATTGCGTTAAACAGGAAGATGTTGTCTGAAATAGCGATATGTGATCCTGAGGGTTTTTCGCTGCTTTGTCAAAGAGCAAAAAGTTCTTTGGAATGATTTTTGCTGGGCGTGTTTATGATTGAAAGCAAAGACAATCCGAAAATCAAGAAATATTTTAAACTGCTTCATAAAAAATCGTGTCGAGATGATTTAAATCAGTTCGCTCTTGAAGGCGTCAGGATCTTGAAAGATGCCTTGGAATCGGGGATAGTTTTTGATGATGTTTTTATTACTAAAAGTTGTATTTCGAAAATAAGGCATACCGAATATGACATTTGCAACCTTTGTGAATACGATGTGATATCTGACAAAGTCGCAAAGCATATTTCTGGGGTTGATATGCCTCAGGGCGCTTTTGCGATCGCAAGCAAACCCCCAGGGATATTGGCTCAAGACATATCCAATTCGGATTTTGTTCTTGCTTTGTGTTTTATCCAGGATCCCGGCAATCTTGGAACATTGATTAGGACTGCGGATGCGTTTGGCTTTAGTAAAATTGTCTTGAGCGGCTGCTGCGATATATATAATCCCAAAGTTGTCAGGAGCACTGTTGGCTCGCTTTTTAGAGTTTCGTTTTTGGAATGTTTTGATTTTTTGAATTTTTTGAAAGATGTTGATTTGAAAAAATATGCGGCTGTTGTGGATGATGATGCTTTGCCAATTAGTGAGTTGGATTTAAAAGGCGAGGGAGCGGTTTTGGTGATAGGTAATGAAGCTAATGGTTTGCCGAGTGATATTGTAAAGGAGTGTGATGAAAAGATAACAATTGATATGTCTGGCGCAGCGAATTCTTTGAATGCTGCGGTCGCGGGGGCAGTCTGCATGTATAAGTTTAGGGAAGTTCGCAAGAGAGGCTTTTGATGAATAAAGACATTTTGTATTATATTTGGTTGGCCGAGTCCTTTTCGTATGGCAGTATGAAGCCTATGCAAATCGCCAGGAATATAGACGATTTGCATAGATTTTATGAAAATCTTGATAAAGAGGCCAAACTTTTGGGTTTAAGTGAGAAGTGTTTGTCGAATTTGAAAAAAATGAAATTGGCTGCGTGTTGCGGCATATTGAAAAAGTGTCAGAAGCTTGGCGTTAGCGTTGTTTGTTTTGATGACGAAGATTATCCGGAAAAGTTGAAAAATGTTGATTCTGCTCCGCTTGTTTTGTATTATGTTGGTGATTTAAGCGTTGTTAATGAGCCCAGCGTTGCGATTGTTGGAACTCGAAAGGCCGACAGCTATGGCAGGAAAGCTTCGAGAAAAATTGCGGCTGATTTGGCTTTGCATGGAATAACTGTCGTTAGCGGATGCGCCGAAGGAATTGATATGTGCGCCCATGAAGGGGCGGTTGAGAGCGGCGGGCGGACGGTTTCTGTTTTGGGGACTTCTTTGGAGAAAGACTATCCTTCAGGCAGCGGCGCCTTAAAGAGAAAGATTGTTGATTGCAAAGGCGTTGTGATAAGTGAATATGCGCCCGGGACGGAGACTGCGCCTTGGCTGTTTCCGATCAGGAATAGACTGATTGTTGGCATGTCGGACAGCGTTGTTATTGTCCAGTCACCTGAAAAGTCGGGGGCTATGATAACGGCTGGGATTGCTTGTGAATGCGGGAAAGATGTTTTTTGTGTTCCCCCTGCGGACATTTTTGACAGCAAGAATGATGGAATTAAAAAATGTTTAAAAGATGGCGCGAATTTATTACTTGATGTTGATGATATTCTAGAGACTTATAGATTTTCGAAATATGTTATTCCAAAAAGATCGCTTGATTTAAAGGAAAGCAAAAAAGGACATGTTTTAAAGGTCCCTGATTATTTACAGAATTTGTTTGATATTGTTGACATAGATAAGGATTTGGATAAAATGTCGGATGAACTTCAAGTTTCAATTAATGAGTTGCTTCCCATGTTAACCGAGTTGGAAATTATGGGCTTGATCGAAAAAGTTGGAATAAATTATAAAAAATGTTAAATTAATTAAGGTTGGCGGTGAATTGTGTGTCAAAATTAGTTATTGTTGAATCCCCTGCTAAGGCCAAGACGATCAAAAAGTATCTTGGCAGGGGGTATGAGGTTGTTGCTTCCATGGGGCATTTGAGAGATCTGCCAAAGTCAACTATGGGCGTTGATATAGAAAATGACTTTGAGCCCAGGTATATCAACATCAAAGGCAAGGGCCCGATAATAAAGGAGCTCAAAAAGTCTGCGTCTCGATCGGACAAGGTTTTTTTAGCGACCGACCCTGACCGAGAAGGGGAGGCGATTTCGTGGCATCTTTCGCACATATTGGGTTTAAATGAAAAAGAGCAAAATCGCGTGACGTTTAACGAAATAACTAAATCTGGAATAAAATCCGGCATGGCCAATCCTCGCAAGATAGATAAAGACTTGGTTGATGCGCAGCAGGCGAGGCGCATTTTGGACAGGCTTGTTGGATATAAGCTGAGCCCTTTTCTTTGGAAAAAGGTTAGGCCGGGCTTGTCGGCGGGTCGAGTTCAGTCGGTTGCTGTTAAATTGATTGTTGACAGGGAGTTTGAAATTCGCAATTTTAAGCCTGATGAATATTGGACGATTGATGCTAAATTTAAAAAAGCTTCTGATTCTTTGGTGTTTTCGGCTCATTTACATAGCTTAAATAAAAAAAAGTTGACAATCAAAAATGAGGCTCAGTCAAAAAAAATACTAAACGAATTAAAAGATCAAAAATATACTGTTAGCAAAGTCAAAAAAGGAACTCGAAAAAGGTCTCCATCCCCGCCATTCACCACTTCTACGTTGCAGCAGGAGGCTTCAAGGAAGCTTAATTTTCAATCTGCTCGGACGATGAGGATTGCGCAGCAGCTTTATGAGGGCGTTAATGTTCAAGGCTATGGCGCGATCGGGCTAATAACATACATGCGAACAGATTCCATGAGGATTTCAAATGAAGCAAGGGAAGCTGCAAATAAATATATTGAAGCGGAGTATGGCTGTGATTATTTGCCTAAAAAGTCCAGAGTGTATAAATCTAAAAGCAATTCGCAGGATGGGCATGAGGCAATTCGCCCAACAATTCCAGGTTTAGCTCCATCTCAAGCCAAAGACTCTCTTTCTTCGGATCAGTATAGGCTTTATAAACTGATTTGGGAGCGTTTTATTGCAAGTCAGATGTCGGATGCGGTTTACAGCACAGTTTCTGCGGATATACAGGATTTGTCATATATTTTTAAAGCATCGGGGTCTTCTTTGAAATTTGCGGGGTTTGCTGCGGTTTATATTGAAGGCGAGCAGGAGCAAAAAGACGTCAATTTGCCAGATCTTGAGCAGGGTGATGAGCTGAGTTTGGAGGAAATTTTGGGCAATCAACACTTCACCCAGCCTCCCCCTAGATTCACAGAAGCGTCTTTAACCAAGGCTTTGGAGGAGCTCGGAATTGGACGGCCTTCAACATATGTTCCCACGATAACAACCATTGTTTCCAGAGGTTATGTTGAGCGGGAAAAAAAGCAGCTTCGGCCAACTGTGCTTGGAGAAGTGACGTCAGAACTTATGAAAGACAATTTTTCGAGCGTTGTTGACGTTTCGTTTACTGCAAAAATTGAAGAGGATTTCGATCGGGTTGCGCAGGGCGATATGCAATGGAAGGATTCAATACGTGAATTTTATTCTGGCTTTGATGATATGCTTAAGCGTGCAGAAAAAAACACTGAGTCTAAAAGCTATAAAATACCCGATGAAGAAACAGACGAAGTGTGTGAAAAATGCGGCAGGGCTATGGTCATTAAACATGGGCGATATGGGAAATTTATGGCGTGTTCGGGATATCCTGACTGTAAAAACACCAAAAAAGTCGTTGTTCCAACCAAAGGAATATGCCCAAATTGCGCAGGCAAGATAATACGGCAAAAGTCAACTAAAGGGAGGATTTTCTTCGGCTGTGAAAACTATCCTAACTGTAATTTTGTTAGCTGGGATGAGCCTATTTCTGACATTTGCCCAAAATGCGGGAACACTTTGTTTAAGAAAAAAGGGAAAAAAGCTCAGGTTTATTGCGCAAAAGAAGGCTGTGGGTATGTTAAATGACTGAGACTGTTAGCGTTATAGGGGCCGGGCTAGCGGGATGTGAAGCGGCTTGGCAGCTTGCAAAATTTGGCCACAGCGTCACTTTATATGAAATGAAGCCCAAAAAATTTTCACCAGCTCATAGGTCCAAAAATTTTGCTGAGCTTGTTTGTTCGAATTCCTTAAAAGCGAGAAGGCTGGGCTCTGCTGCGGGAATGTTGAAGGAAGAAATGAGGCTTTTTGGCTCTTTAATTTTAGAATGCGGTGAAAAATTTTCGGTTGAGGCGGGTGGAGCGTTGGCGGTTGACAGGGAGTTGTTTTCCGCCCAGGTTACGCGGCGTGTTTGCGAGTGTGAAAAAATAAAAGTTGTTAATAAGGAAATTGTTGATATTCCTGAGGGAAAGGTGATTATTGCGACTGGTCCTTTAACTTCCGAGCCGCTTTCAGAGAAAATTTCTGATTTGATTGGAAAAAATCAGCTTTATTTTTACGATGCTGCTGCCCCAATAGTTTTAGCTGACTCGATCGACATGAGCAAGGCTTTTTTTGGCTCGAGGTATAATCGCGGAGGCGCTGACTATATAAACTGCCCGATGGATGAAAAAGAATATGAAAATTTTTACAATCAACTTGTTGAGGGGGACTGCGCCAGGCTTCACGAATGCGACAAACTTAAATTTTATGAAGGTTGTATGCCAATTGAGGAAATGGCCAGAAGAGGCAGGGACACAATTCGCTTCGGCCCGCTGAAGCCTGTTGGAATTTTTCATCCCAAAACCGGTGAAAAATATTATGCTGTTTTGCAGCTTCGCAAAGAGAATGCCGAGGGGACGATGTATAATATGGTTGGATTTCAAACCAATCTCAAATTCGGCGAGCAAAAGCGAATTTTTTCTTTAATACCGGGCTTGGAAAATGCGGAATTTTTGCGGTATGGCGTTATGCACAGAAACACTTTTATCAACAGCCCCGCTTTGCTAGACAGTCATCTCAGGCTTAAAAAGTTTCCAAATGTTCGTTTTGCAGGGCAGATAACCGGCGTTGAAGGGTATATGGAAAGCGCGGCGAGTGGGATGGTTGCTGGAAGGTTTTTAGCGGATGAATTAGCAAAAAATGAGGCGGGGCTTGTTTTGCCTGAAACGACGATGATTGGAGCGCTGATTAGATATATTACTAAGAGTAATTCGAATGATTTTCAGCCTATGGGGGCGAATATGGGGCTTGTTCCCGGGCTTGAGGTTAAAATTAAAGATAAAAAGCAACGCTATGAAACTCTGGCCAGGAGAGGCCTTTTGGATTTAGCTTTTGCATTAAAAAATTAGTCTGTTTTGGGGGAGTGCTAGTATGAAAATAGTTGTGGATGCTTTTGGGGGAGACAATTCGCCGCTTAGCGTTATTGAAGGCTGCGTTTTAGCGATAAAAGAGTATTCGGATGTTGAAATTTGTCTTTCTGGAAGCGAGGAAGTTTTAAAACAGGTTGCATATAAAAATTGTCTCGACATCTCCAAGTTTGAAGTTTATAATGCCGATAATATAATTGAGGTTGAGGAAGATCCGTCTGAGATATGTCGGTCTAAAGCTTTGAGTTCGATGGCGGTTGGGCTTAAAGCTTTGCAAAGCGGGAAGGCTGATGCTTTTGTCAGCGCTGGCAGCACAGGGGCTTTGGTTCTTGGGTCTTCCGCGTTGATTGGAAGGGTTTCTGGGATTAAACGGGCTGTTTTGGCGCCAATTCTTCCTTCAAATATAGGGTGTTTTATGCTTCTGGACGCGGGGGCTAATTTAAAATGCAGGCCGGAAATGTTTGTTCAATTCGCAATTATGGGTTCGATATATGCAAAACGAGTTTTGGGTCTAAACCACCCCAGAGTTGGTCTTGCAAATGTTGGAGTTGAGGCGTCTAAAGGAACTGAAGACCACAAACAGGGTTATAAAATGTTGAGCAAATGTAAATGCATTAATTTTATTGGAAATGTTGAAGCCAGGGACGTTTTTTTGGGCGCGTGTGATGTTTTGGTGTGTGATGGGTTGTCGGGGAATATGATTTTAAAAACAGCGGAGGGAACTTGCAAACTTTTAATCAGCGCTTTAAAAGACATGCTGCTTAGCTCTATTGAGTCTAAGCTTGCGGCTTTTTTGCTTAAAAATCAGATTAAAAAATTAAAAAACAGATTGGACTACACTGAATATGGAGGGGCTATGCTTTTGGGAATTTCTAAGCCAATAATCAAGGCTCACGGAAGTTCTAATGCTAATGCCTTTAAAAATGCGATCAAACAGGCCAGGATGTGTGTTGAGCAAAAAATAGTTGATGAAATATCAAAAAATATCACAGAATCGATTGGAGATGAATAAATTTATGAAAGAATTGGAAAAAAAGATAGGTTATTTTTTTAAAGATAAAGACCTGCTTCGGACCGCTTTGACCCACTCTTCCTGCAACAGTGATGGGAAGCCTTTTCGAAAAAATAATGAAAGACTTGAATTTTTAGGAGATTCTGTGATATCTTTGATTGTTTCGGAGCATTTATTTAAAATTTTTCCTCATGATTCTGAGGGAGATTTAACCAAAGTTCGAGCGGCGTTTGTTTGCGATAATTCTTTGGCTGAGTTTGCTAAAAAAATTGATTTGGGCAAATTTTTGCTTCTTGGCAAGGGAGAGATGAATTCTGGCGGCAGGGAGAGAGTGTCTAATTTGGAGGATGCTTTTGAGGCTGTGACGGGTGCTATATATTTGGATCGAGGATTGGACGCTGCTAAAAGCTTTGTTTTGCGTTTCATTCCAGATAAAATCGACATGAAAAAGATTGATCAATTGGCCGACTATAAAACGCGCCTTCAGGAGATAGTCCAGCAAAATCCCAAAGAGCGGGTTGAATATGTTTTGGTTAAAGAAAGCGGCCCGGACCACGATAAAATTTTTGAAGTTGAATTGCATTTAAATTCGAATGTTATTGGAACGGGCGTTGGCAAGAGCAAGAAGCGTGCGGAACAAAGCGCGGCGCGTCAGGCTTTGAAATTGATGGGATATGAAGTTTAGATGTCGGCGCATTCTAATATAGCTTTTTTCATACCACACATGGGGTGTGAAAACTTGTGTTCTTTTTGCAATCAAAATGTTATTTCAGGCAAGGATTTGGCTCCGACTTTTGAAGAAGTCCGCAAGGTGTGTGATGTTCAATATAAGCGCATGAGCCCCAATCAGAGAAAAAACACGCAAATTGCTTTCTTTGGAGGCAGCTTCACAGCAATAAACCGCAAGCTTATGGTTGGATATTTAGATTGCGTCAGCGAATATGTTGGCAACGGCGGATTTTTTGGAGTTAGAGTGTCGACAAGGCCGGATTGTATTGATGATGAAATATTGGACATTTTGCAGAGCAGATTTGTCAATTCCATAGAGCTTGGCGCTCAGAGCATGGACGACTGCGTTTTAAAGAAAAATTTAAGAGGGCATACATCTTTTGACACTGAGCGTGCATGCAGCAAAATACTGGATCGAGGGATTGAGCTTGGATTGCAGATTATGGTTGGCTTGCCCGGACAAAGTGCTTGGAGTGTTTTTGAAACAGCAAACAAAATAATTAGGATATTTCCAAAAACGATTAGAATATATCCAACTGTTGTTTTTAGGGGAACTTTGCTTGAGAAGTGGTATAATTCGGGCCAGTATCGGCCACTAGGATTGGATGAAGGCGTGGATTTGTGTTCGAAATTATTGGAATTGTTTAATAAAAATAATATTAAGGTTATACGGCTTGGACTTCATTCTCAAAAGGACATTGAGAAAGAGATGGTTGCTGGAATATATCATCCGTCATTCAGAGAACTTTGTGAAAGTAGAATATATTTGAAAAAGTTAAAAAATATTCTAAAAAATTGCGAAAGTGGTTTATATAAAATTTTGGTTAATGGTTCTGAAATTTCAAAAGTTGTTGGCCATAAAAGATCAAATGTCTTAAATTTGAGAGATAGTGGATATTTTTTGAAAGTTGTTGGCGATGATTCTGTTGCTGTTGGTGATTTAGTTTTGTTGTAACGTCAATTTTCCGGAGGATAATGAGATGAAATTGAAGTCTTTGGAGCTTTGTGGATTTAAGTCTTTTCCCGATAAAACCAGGCTTGATTTTGAGGACGGGTTAACTGCTGTCGTTGGGCCTAACGGGAGCGGCAAGAGCAACATTAGCGACGCCATCAGGTGGGTTTTGGGCGAGCAGTCGACAAAAAGTTTGCGTGGCCAAAAGATGGAGGATGTTATTTTTGCAGGGACACATAGCAGAAAGCCTAATGGATTTGCGAGAGTGTCTTTAATTTTTGACAACAGTGATAAATTAATTGATATGGACTCGGATGAAATTGTGATTTCCAGAAAATATTATCGAAATGGCGACAGTGAGTATGCGCTAAATGGGAAAAATGTTCTGTTAAAAGAAATAAGCGAGATCTTGATGGACACTGGGCTTTCCAGGGAGGGGTACGCGATTGTTGGACAGGGCAGGATTGATGAGATTGTTTCTGCGAAATCTTCTCAACGTCGTCAGATATTTGAGGAAGCGGCGGGAATAACTAAATACAAGTATAGAAAAAAAGAAGCAGTCAAAAAATTAGAACTGGCGCAGGAAAATCTCGTCAGATTAACAGATATATTGGGCGAGTTGGAAAATAGGATCGGACCGCTGAAGGTCCAGTGTGAAAAAGCTAAAAAGTTTAAGGAATTTGACGCAAAAAAACGCAGGCTTGAGATATTTATTTGGCTTAAAGATTTGGAGTCTATTGAAATCAAGCTTAAAAAGCAGGATGATCGGCTGAATGAGGCGAAAAAAAGCTATCTTTATGAAGAGCAGTTTTTGGAGCAAGTGTCTAATAAAATCAAATTGGCGTATGATAATGTCCAAAATTTTCAACTCGAGATCGAACGTTTGCGCAATAAAAAGGAAGAATTTATTCGAGAGTCTAGTTTGAGAGAAACAAAAATTGCGGTTTTGTCGGGTGAAATCGATCATATTGGTTCGGATATTTGCAGGATGAAGGATGAGGCAAGAGAGCTGACAGCAAGCGGCGATGATTTGGCTGAAAAAATCAATGAAAAGAAGAAATTGATTGCTGAGCTTGAAAAAAAATTGGGAGATATTGATGAAAAATTGAAATTAAAAAAGGATGAATTTGTTAAATTTGACGAAAAATGTGGTGATTTAAATTCGAGTTATGTTAAGTTGAATTCGGACTTGAATTCATATATTTTAGAAAAGTCAAAACTATCTTTGAATATATCATCTTTTAATTCTAGGGCTAGTGAAATTTCTGACAGAAAAGAATATTTAAATAAAACTGTCTCGGATAAAAAGCAGAAGCGCTCTGAAGCTCAAAACGCTAAAGATGAGATTTTGAAATTGCTTTCAAACGTTGATTCTCGGCGCCAAAGCTTAAATAATTCCAAGCTTGGATATGAAATGAAATTGAATTCTCGAAAAAGGCAGTTTGATGAGGCTGAAGTGAATTTTAGACAAATTGAGAAGGAAATTTTGAAAAAACAACAAAAAGTTGAAATTTTAAATGATCTGGAAAAAAATTTCGACGGATATAATTATAGCGTTAAGCAAATTCTAAAACTTGGAAAAAGCGGCGGATTGTTGGGAATTTGCGGGACAGTTTCTCAATTAATAGACGTTCCGCGTGAATATACCACTGCGATAGAAACTGCGCTTGGCGGGGGAATGCAAAATGTTGTTGTTGAAAATGAGCTGGTTGCAAGGAAGGCTATCGCATTTTTGAAAAGCCAGGATTTGGGGCGTGCGACTTTTTTTCCGTTGACCTCGATTAGAGGAAAATTGATTAAAGCGAATAATATTGAACATTGCGAAGGTTTTATTGGCATTGCGGCTAATTTGCTACATTTTGAGGATAAATATGAGAATATAGTTAAAAATTTGCTAGGGAGAACTGTTATTGTTGATGATTTGGATTTGGGGACTCAAATAGCAAAAAAATATGATTATGCATTTAAAATTGTGACTTTGGACGGACAAGTCATCAACGCGGGAGGATCTTTTACAGGTGGTTCTAAAAGCAAAAATTTAAGACTTTTATCGAGAAAAAGTGAAATATCTTCGCTTAAGACTCAAATTGATGGTTTGAATAAAGAATTTGATGTTGTTAAAAACAGGCGGAATGAGTTGAAGGTGTCAATAGAAAAAATATCATATGAGATTAAAATTTTAGAGAGTGAAATGAAAGCGTGCGCCGAGGACAAAATTAAATTTTCTGGCGATTTGGAACGACTTAAAGATTTGATTTGTAGTTTGAGCGATGATTTGAGTGGGCTTGAATCTGAAAGTTTGAGGCTTGAGAAGCAGATTGATGATTTGAGTGTTTCGAAAGATGATTCTTCGAAAAAACTCGACTCTATTAATATATATATAGAAAATGCTAAAAAAAATATAAATTCTTTGCAAATTAAACAGGATGATTTTAAACAAAAAAGGGTTGAGTTTGAAAGCCAGTTGCGTGAACTTGACATCAGAAAAAATGAGATTTATATTAATATAAATAATGAAGAGTCTAAAATTAATGATATGAATAAATTAAATGAGGGAAACGTTGATAAATTGGTTGAATTAAAAAGCAAAATTCGAGCTCAACTTGAATTGGTTGAAAAAAAGCAATGTCAGTTGCAAAAAGAGAAGGCGCTTAAAGAGGAGGAACATTTCGAAAATTCTTCATTTGACGAGAAAATTAATGAATTGATTGAAAAAAGAACTGAAACGGAAAAAATGTCTGAGTCGCTCAGGGAGTCGGAAAAAGAACATCAAACCTCTAAAGAGCATTTTGGAAATGAGTTTGCGCGTTTGGAAGAGCAAAAAAAATCATTGAGCATTGAATATGACAAAATAATCGAAAATATGTGGGAGATGTATGAAATAACTTTATCTGAAGCGCAGGCTGATTTTGACGGAGGCGGGGATTACTTTGAAGCTAAGAAAAAATTACTATATGTAAAATCTGAAATTAAAAAGTTAGGGTCGATAAATTTGGAAGCAATTTCTGAGTATGAGGAGGTGTATGAAAGATATATTTTTTTGAATGATCAGGTTAATGATGCTAAAAATTCTAAAATTGAACTCGAAAAATTAATACAATCTTTAACTTTTTCCATGAGAGACATCTTTAAAAGATCGTTTTATCAAATTAATAACAATTTCAAGCAAATATTTAAGCAGTTGTTTGGCGGAGGAGAGGCTGATTTGTCTTTGGATGATGAGGCGGATGTTTTGGAAAGCGGAATCAATATAGAAGTTCAGCCGCCCGGGAAAATCATCAAAAATTTGGCTTCTTTATCTGGGGGAGAGAAAGCTTTTGTTGCAATTGCGATTTATTTTGCTATAATTAAATTTAGGCCCTCCCCGTTTTGCATTTTAGATGAGATAGAGGCTGCTTTGGACGATGTTAATGTTGCTAAATTTGCTGCATATATAAAAAATATAGACGATGACACACAATTTATCGTTATAACGCACAGGCGCGGGACAATGGAGGAGGCGGATGTTTTATATGGAGTTACCATGCAGGATGATGGGATTTCTAGGTTGTTAAAGTTAAAATCAACTAAGCAAGCTGGGAAAATAGTTAACGGATGAAATTAAACTCTGCTAAAATTATTGACTTAGGGGGAGAATATATGGGATTTTTTGCAAAATTAAAGAATGGGTTGAAAAAAACAAGACAAGGAATAGCTCAAAAAATTAATGCTGTTTTTGACTCGAGCGATAAAATAGACGAAAACCTTTACGAAGAATTGGAAGAAATTTTGATAATGGCGGACGTTGGCATGGAAACTTCCGTTGAAATCATCGACAATTTAAGGGAGAATATAAAGAAAAAAAAGATAAAACACACGCAGGAAGCAAGGCAGGAATTAATAGAAATTATTAGAGAAATTTTGACTGGTGATGAAAATTTAAAAACAGGTACTACTCCCAGTATTATATTGGTTTTGGGCGTTAATGGCGTTGGAAAAACAACAACTATTGGAAAATTAGCTAATATTTTGAAAAATCAAGGAAAGGAAGTCATTATTGGAGCAGCAGACACTTTCCGAGCGGCCGCGATAGATCAGCTTGAAATATGGGCCCAAAGGGTTGGCTGTTCAATTGTTAAACACAGGGAAGGCGCAGACCCTGCTGCTGTCGTTTTTGACACTGTTGTTGCTGCTAAAAAAAGGAATGTTGATGTTGCGATCTGCGACACGGCGGGCAGGCTTCACAATAAGAAAAATCTCATGGCAGAGTTGAAAAAAATTAGTGATGTTGTTAAAAAAGAGGCTTGGGATTTGGATATAGAAATTCTTTTGGTTGTTGACGCGACAACTGGTCAAAATGGAGTTGTTCAAGCTAAGGAATTTGGGAAAGCATCGGGACTCACGGGGATTATACTTACGAAATTGGATGGAACTGCTAAAGGCGGGATAGTGATATCTATTCGAAAAAATTTGGGATTGCCTATAAAATTTATTGGAGTTGGCGAACAAATTGACGATTTGCAGCCCTTTGACCCCGAGCTTTTCACAAAGGCTTTGTTTGACTCTGATTCTTCGCAGGAGGAGATTTAAAATGGTTGTTGTTATTGCGAGCGAAAACAAGGGAAAAATAGCGGAATTTGATCGAATTTTGAGGCCGCTTGGGTTTGAGGTTGTTTCGAAAAAATCAGCAGGGATGAACAAAAACATAGAAGAAACTGGCCAAAGTTTTGTTGAAAATGCCAAAATTAAAGCGCTCCAGACATATGAAACTTTGGAAGACGAGCGTCCGCATTACATAGAGGAGGAATAAATGAGCGAACGAAAAATGACTGATCGTGTCGCTAAGATGGAGGCCAAGGTCCACATCAAGAAATATCCGCTTTGCATAGAAAAAGCTAAGATATGGCTGGATGCGTACCAGGAAGTCAACGGGCAGCCGGAGATATACAAAAGGACCCATGTGCTGAGCGAGCTGCTGGATAAATGCACCATCTTCATAGAAGACGGAGAATCCGGTGATGATGCTGATGATCCATGCAAAGAACATGTGGTACAGGTATATGATCAGCGAGTGAGAACCCAGCCAGGCAAGTTCCTTCGTCCGTATACCGGCCTTTTCAGCCTGCGCCATGACCAGGCCGAGACCCCAGATGAGAGGGATGGCCGCCGCGATGCACAGGAGCATGGACACAAGCTCCTTCTCGCCGAAGCTGCCGCGGAACTGGTTTGGCGATGGGGCCTTCGCCACGGAGATCACAAGACCGATGACGAGCAGCGCGATGCCGAGACCCCACCGGGAGCCCTCGGAAAGAGAGGGAAGCTCAAACAGCTTCTGCTGTCCGGCAAATGCGCCCAGGAGCATGAATGCGGTCCAGTAGGGAACCAGCTGCAGATTGTAGGGAAGCGAGATCCCGGACTGCACGAGGATGCCGGTCAGGGCAAACAGGATCACCGTTGTCAGCAGTGTCCTGAC
>CADAPX010000017.1 GCA_902789925.1 Oscillospiraceae bacterium
TATCCAACTGTTTTCTTAAAAACTCCATAAATCCAAAAATCCTCAATCGCGTTCCAAAAAACAATGCAAAAACTGCTGCTTGGCCGCCGGCTCACAACCGACTTTAATATTAAACCTGGCCTTGAGCGCGAAGCCCTTTGAAAGCGTCGATAACAAGCGGTAGGCTAGCTCCCTCAAAATCAACCTCTCACTCTTTTTGATCTTGGCTTGTCAAGGGCTTTTCGAAAGAGCTTGGCATTTTAAATTGAGTTTAACTTTCATGGTTGAATTGTGAGCCGGCGGCGTTTTAATCGATCTTGTCGTTGTTTTTTTTAATGCTTTTGAGGGCGGCTTAATTTGAGGTGAAATTTTTAAATTAAATTCTAATATTTTCAAGAAAAAGGATTAATGGGACAAAAATAACCAAAAAGATTCAAATATAATCAAATTTTAACTTGACATCCAAAAAAATATATTCTATAATATAAATATGTAATATAATCATATATTACTAAATTAAAATAATAAATTTTAAGGACGTGATTGAAATGAAAAACGAAAAATTTCTAAAAAAATTAACAGCAGCGGCCCTCGGCCTTGGGCTTGGAGCCTCATCGATGGCCTCGGTTGGGGCAATGTCTCCAAAATCTCTTTGGGAAAACCATATTCAAAACGAATCTCAAAGTAATATTTTACGAAAATATTACCCACAGATACGGCCAGAACTCAATAAAAATCTCTCCTCTTCAATCGACGTAGACGTAGCTGATTTTTTTCTTGACGGCAAAATTCCAGAGTTGTCAACCGATGAACATTTAGATCCACTTGATGCTGCAATTGTAGAAGCACATAATGTTTTAAATGGAAAACATTTAGATCAAAATGATGATAACGCAACTGTTTTCAAAGAATATCTCTTTCAAAAACTTTTGGCTGCTCAAGCAAAAATAATTGAAATCAAAAATGACGTTCAAAATAAAACAAATGATCTCAAAAAGAATCAAACGGCTTCTCTGGATTTTTTGAACAAATATTCCAACAACCCAATAGTCAAACAAAAGATTGACATAATTAATGCCTGCAAGCAAAATTGTCTGGAACTTGCAAACCAGATTTTAAACACAGATGCTTCGCTAGGAAGCGTAAATGAATGGAAAAAGTATTTCGATTTAAGCTACACTACAGTGCAAAAAAATACGCAAGACGCGTCAATGTACATAAGCGACTTGACAAATATGCAAAGCAACAATTTTAATCACTTTAATTTCCCAAATATGCAAAGAAACAATTTTAGTCCACTTAACTTGCCAAATATGCAAAGCAACAATCTTAATCACTTTAACTTTTCAAATATGCAAAGCAACAATTTTAATCACTTTAATTTCCCAAATATGCAAAGAAACAATTTTAGTCCACTTAACTTGTCAAATATGCAAAGAAACAATTTTAATCACTTTAACTTTTCAAATATGCCAGGCAACACCGCTGCGCCAACTCCCATGATTCAAAATCAAATAAATTCGATAAATAATGAGCAAGAAAAAGAAGATTTAAAGAATCGTTTCAAAAGGCTTTCATCGGGCAACCAACAAATCGCCGGCCCTTGCTGGTTATATGCAACAACAACTGCTATAAATGAGTTTAGAGACAGAACAAATAGCGGTTCAATAATAAAACGAGCGAGTGGCAATTATAGTAGGAAGAGCCCCGTCGAGCTCGCATATGAAAATGCTGGCTTTAAAAATCCGCTTTCAATTAACGCTGGCGGCATAAACGGCAAAAGAACTCAAGATATATTGGATTATGCGCGTAAACAAGGGCTTGAAGCCAGACAAGTGCTGTTATTTGAACATGGCTACCTAGGAATGTCCAAAAATGAGTTAGTTAAATTCACAGCCGATCTGCTCAAAGAGCATTTTAAATATCAAAAATCCCCGGTCTTAGTTGAAGCCCCTTGGAGCGGTAGTGAATTCCACGAATTGACAATTGCAGGAGTTTCTGGAAATGAGCTTTTGATTGTCAATTCAATAGGAGACAATGTTGAGTGGCAACCCATAGAAAAATTGTCTGACTACTGTAAATATGACAATCACTTTAGCCTTGTATTTTTCGGAAGCCAAGAAAACCAAAATTCAGAACATGAATGTCTCCCTTTATCATCAATGGAAAATATAGATTCTTATAACCAAGCTAAAAATAACTTATTGGAATTTGCTCGCGGTAATTTTAATATGAAATCATTAAGGTAACTATCAAATATTATAAAAAAATTGTGCTCGCTATTTTTGATGATGGTGAGCATATTTTTTATATAGACGCACTTTTTCAAACATCTCATAAAATATATATAGCACTTTGCGAATTATTCACATCCCACAAAATGTTTTTAAATATAACCAAATTTTAGCTTGACATCCAAAAAAATATATATTATACTATAAGTGTAAGGTGTTATTTTGTCATATATCAAAAAATTATCAAATTTCAAGGAGGGGGTTTAGTAATGAAAAGTAAAAAGTTTTTAAAAAAGCTAACAGCAACAGCCCTTGGACTTTTTCTCGGAGTCTCGTCGATGGCTTCGGTTGGAGCGATTTCTCCAATTAATCTTTTGAAAAAAATATCCGCATATGATAGCAAAAACGCTATTTTGCAAAACTATGACAAGGACATAAAAAAAGATTTATTGGACAACGATTTTAGCATTTTGGAAGCTGACGAAGCCAAAAAAGACATATTATGTGGAAAAATTGATAAATTTAGAGAATATATGCTAAAAAAACTTATGGCTGCAAACGAAAAAGCAGTTGATTTAAAGGCAAAGATTACAGAAAGGGTCGCGCTCATAACAGAAAAATCAACCCTAACTTGCCTTAGTGGGCTTAAAAGCTATTCCCAACATAACGAAATAAGGCAAAAAATTAATGATATAGAATCTTTAGTTAAAGAATGTGAAAAATTTTCAAATGAAATGTCAAAAAACGATAATATTTCAATCAGAACTTTACAGTACTATAAATCAAAAATTAATGAAAATTTTAACAAAATGAAACAGCTTTTATTTGAAGCGTCAAAGCGCATAGAGCAATTAAAAAATGACGCCGCTTTCAAAAAAACTTGGCCCCAAAAGCCAAGCGCCCAAAATGCTCAAGCTAAATCAAAGTTGCAAAGTCGCTTTGAAAATCTCAAATCAGGCCATCAAATAATCTCCGGTCCTTGCTGGCTATATGCAGCCCAAACAGCAATAAACGAATTCAGAGACAGGACAAATTCCGGTCAAATAATCAAAAGAAATCCCGATGACAACCGGATATACAGCGATGTCGAACTTGAATATTTAAAAAAATTTGAGAATCCATTTGGCCTAAATCCAAACAAAATAAACGGTAAAACCGCATATGACATATTGGATTATATACACGCTAGTGGAATCGAGGCAAGGCGTGTTGTTGTTTATAGGCATGCGTATTTGAGGTTTTTTCAGGATAATCCTTTTCCATTTGTTGAAAATTTAATCCGCGAGCATTTTAAAAACCACACATCTCCAATTTTAGTTTATAGAAAAGCCGGAAATGTTTGGCATGAGGAAGCGATTGCCGGAATTGTTGAAGATGAATTTTTGGCAGTTAATTCAGCGTCGGATTCTCTAGATTGGCGCCCCACAGGTCGACTAAGTGAATATCTCGATAGCAAACATTTTTTTGAGGCTATATTTTTAGGCAATTCCAGGACCACGCAATCCGTGGATAAAGAGCTTCTTTTAGTTCCAATTCCAGATATAAACAATTTTAACAAAGCTAAAGATAATTTGTTAAAATTTGCTCGCGGTGATTTTAATATGAAATCATTAATCTAACCTATTAAATATTATAAAAAAATTATGCTTGCTATTTTTGATGATGGTGAGCATATTTTTTATATAGACGCACTTTTTCAAACATTTCACAAAATATATATAAAACGTTTTTCGAATTATTCACATCCCACAAAATGTTTTAAAAAATAACCAAATTTTAGCTTAACATCCAAAAAATAGGTGGTATAATATGTGCAATATGGCGTAAATACTCTGTTTTTGTTTTTGATGATCGAAATTAGTTTTAACGCCTAAATTCTTTTTTGAAAGGTGCTTGAAGGAATGAAAAGCAAAAAGTTTTTAAAAAAATTATCGGCAGCGATCATGGGATTTTTTCTCGGAGTCTCATCAATGACTTCGGTTGGAGCGATTTCTCCAATTCGTCTTTGGGAAAAAATTGATAGTTATAAAGACAAAATGGTAATTTTAAATGATTATGAAACTTTTATAAAGCCGAATTTGTTGGAAAACGGTTTTGATGAGTCAAATGTTAAAGCTGCCAAAAATTTTTTAAGTAAAGAAACTCTGGATGATAGGGGCAAGGAGCTTTCCAGGTTTAAATGTTACGCGTGTCACAGGCTTTTGCTCGCTCAAAGTGAAATACTTGTGACTCAACAAGACATCGATAGCAAGATGCTAAATCTAGAAAAAAACAACCCTATGTCCACAATTCTTAAAACTTTAGAAAAAAATTCCAGCATTGTTGAAGTCAAGCAAGAAATCGAAAATATAAAATTTTGTTTGAAAAATTGCCAATCGATTTCTGAGACGGTTTTTGTTGATTGTTCGCTCAAATATGTTCGACAGCAACAACAAATATTTTACCAAAACTACTTTTCCCTACATGATCACATAAAATCCGCCTTGACCCACATAAAAACCTGTCAAGCCAACCGCCAAAGGAGCCAAGAACGCGCCGAAAGAACAAATTTGCATTTGAATTTTGCTAACAGCTATTGCGGGATGATGAACAGCTCGTTGGCCTATGGATTTGGTTGCTTTCTTTAATTGTCGTGGGGTAAATATTTTTGATTAATTGAAAAATAACTCGCTAAAGTTTTAAAAAAGCGACGCTCACTATTTAATTAAATAGTGAGCATATTTTTTGAGATGTTTTTGGGAATTTTTCTAAATAATTGGAACGATGAGCATTATTTTGTCGGTGATAACATCATCATCCAGGTTATTTGCGTCAATTATGGCTTTTGGCGATGTGCAAAACTTTTTGGCTATGTTCCAAACGCTGTCTCCGTGTTCCGGATAGTATAATGTCAGGGCTGAATTTGATTTTTCTTTCGGCTTGGTTTCGTCTAAGATCAAATCCGAAACAGTCATAAATTTTTCATTGCAAAAAACAAATCCTCCAATATTTATATATATTTTCATTTCCAAGCTTCCATTTAAGATTTCGTGGTCAATTTTAGTAATGACTAGATTAACGTCAATGTCAGCGTTTTCTTTTTCAATGTCCTTTTTTAGTTTGAATTCAATCGGGATGGTTTTTTCTAAAATTTCAGCCCCCTCTTCCCCTGCCTGCCCCAATATCGCAACACTTAATCTGGCTTTAAATAAAAATCCGTCGCTAACTCTTTCGTGAGATATATCCGTCATACTAGCATATATATCACACAATTCATCAAAATCAAACTTTTCAATCGTCTCATTCAAAACAATATTTTCATTTATTAGCGATAAAACATTTGAAGAATTGATCTCTTTAATTGTCGTTTTTATCTCACATTCTGTTGAATACGCATCTGTCACCAGGTTCACATTTTTTGAAATCATAGCACACCCATTAACAGTCACATCGGCCTCCACATTCAAAACCGACCCATTTTCAGCCAAATCACCACTAATTGAAGTCACATCATACCGCACATCACACAAAAAGTCCTCCTCAATTCCCATCATATCAATAATTTGACTGATCTGCGTTGTCGTTTTGCTCAAAATTGGCGTGTTTTTGCCTTGAGGACAATATAAAACGGATATGTAGGCTTCCCCTTTTGTTATGGCCTTATTTGAAATTATTTTGCATTCACTAGCAACAGAATTTATTCTAATGTCTAATATTTCTTGAGCAGGTGGATTTAATTCAATTTGTTCAGATATTCCAAACTGTCGAGTTGTCCAGATTTGATCAGACATTATCGAAGCCGAGTTGCAATTCAGCTCAATGCCTTCTTTTTCCGCATCACTCAAAATCATTTCTTCTCTTTGCCCTTGAACCTTTAAAAATATCGTCAATGAGCCCTTAACGTCTATTTTTCTCGGGCTAACTATTCGGCAGTTTGCATAGTTTGTTTTAATATCATAAAATATTGCTTCGTGTATTGGCTCGTTTTTTAACTTAATGGTTTTTGAAAACGGTATATTTTGCCGAAGAGTCCTCAAAAAGCCGTTTTCTTCATCAACATAAATCAGCTTCATAACCGCGTCACCGTCAAGCGTGATTTGATCTCCAGAAGTCCTGCATGAACAAATGTGTGGTTCAAGCCTAAATTGAAGCATTTTGAATATTCCAGGATAATAGTCCGGCAATTGATATTCCAATTCAATCGGCTGTTCCAGCGCCCCGTTATAGATTTCCTGATTAATTTTCACAGTTTCATGCGAAAGATTTGGTTGCATATTTTCACTCCTTTTTTTATAATACAAACTAATTATATTCGATTTTTATATAGATTATGCATGATCTAAAACCGCAATTTCTAAAATAACAAATTTTGTGCAAGTCGCCAATATTTTATCTAAAAATTTTTATTAAAAAATTAAATATTTTAATATGTCAAAAATTAAATAATGGTTCTGAGCTAAATCATCAACAAAAATTGGTAAAAATAACCAAAATGCCAGCAAATTTACTCCATTTTATTATTCGACATTAATTGACAATATTTTCCAAAACTGATATAATTTACGTGTTGAGATATCTTTTATCATGGCGGGTGTTGGGACATGGGCAATCCATCAAAAATCAAATTGAAGATTAAGGATTCAAATTCTAATGTTGTGAAATCTCTGGAGAGGATGTCAAATGGCAACTTTCCAAGAGCAAATAACAAAAGTTTTAAATTATTCAGCACTCTTGCCACCTGTTTGATGTGCGTTTTAATTGGCATATGTCTGACTCCTGCGCTGACTCAAAAGCAAAACAAAAACGTCTTCATTAGACACAATCAGCCTGCAAATGCTAGCGACGTTAAAGAAACGGCTGCTAAAGGCGCGAAATGTCGCTGTAAAAATTGCAAAAACAAATCTGGCGACAAAAAGCCGAAAACTAAAAAATCCAGGAAAAAGCCTGATCCTGCTCTGGGTGGCGGAGGTTTGGGAGGGGTTGAACCTCTTGAAGATAGGGTTATGTCTGAGTTGCGCAGTTTTCCATATCGCAGCAATAAATCCGGAAATTCTGTGTCGAATGTTTTGAATGGAAACTTTATATCGGAAGAAGACGACTGGTTTTTCTACATAGATTGTGATGATTCTTGCTTTGTGTATAGAACGAATTTGAAGTCTGGCGAGACGGAACGCGTTTTGGACGTTTCGTGTGATGAGATTTGCGTTTTTAAAAACAAGCTATATGCAAAATGCAAAGAAATTGATAAATGTTTGATGACATACGACCTCTCCAAAAAACAATGTTCAAATAACGTTGCCGCTGGAGATCGCTTCATTAGCGTGGGTTCTGGGTTTATAATATCCTGCGATGGCTCCAACATATATAAAAGCTATGACCACGATATGGGATCTTTTGAAAAAGCAATAATATATTCCGGAAATATTACAAAATGTGCTATGCATAATGATTCTGTTTACTTTATTGAGTCTGGAAACCTGTTTTCGATGGACATTGACGGGGAAAATCAAGAGTTGCTCAAAGAGAATGTTCAAACTTTTTCAGTAGACAATTCTAAAATATATTACCTTTTAAATAACAAATTATATTCTCTGGACGATGACGTTTTGGTGTCTAATATTTCTATGAATGTCATAAATATATATAACGGTGTTGTATATTTTAGCAATGCTGATGATGCTGGAAAGCTATATTCCATGGACCTTGATGGGGCTCAAATTAAAAAATTATCCGATTTTCGCGCTGAAAAAATCTGCGTCACTCCCCACAAAATTGCAATCAAGGCCGAATCCTCTCAAATCATATTGGATTTATAGTTAGGTTTTTTATCTGACCGGCGCAAGACTCAAAATTTCTAGTTCCTCATTTGCCGCGTTTATGACGATTTTGTCCCCTTTCCTGGCGTTTCCTTTCAAAATTTTGTCTGAAATTAGGTCTTCAACTTCCCTCGTTATAACATTTTTTATCCCCCTTGCTCCTTTGTGTTTATCAATATCGCAATTTAAGATATATTTAACAACAGATTCATCAAAAACCAGTTTATATCCTAAATTTTTCATTCTTGTTTTGAGCTGATTGAGATGTTTCAGGGTTATGAGTTTTAACGTTTGATATGACAATTTGTCAAAAACTATGATCTCGTCCAACCTGCCCAAAAATTCTGGCGTGAATGTTTTTTTCAGCTCATTTTTAATAATCTTCATTGAAAAATTTTGACCTTGATTTTCCGCGAAAAATCCAATATTTTTTTCTTTTTCCAAGATCTCAGACCCCAAATTCGACGTTAAAATTATTATGCAATTTTTAAAATTGATTTTTCGCCCATGAGAATCCGTTAAAATTCCGTCATCCATAATTTGAAGCAACATATTATAAACATCTTTGTGAGCCTTTTCGATTTCGTCAAACAAAACAACAGAATACGGCTTTCGGCGAATTTGATCTGTCAAGCGGCCGCTTGTTTCAAAACCAACATAGCCTGGCGGAGCGCCGATTAATTTTGAAACAGAATGCGGCTCCATATATTCAGACATATCCAACTTGATTAGATTTTTTTCATTTCCAAACATAGCAATCGAAAGTTCACGACACAAAGCTGTTTTTCCAACCCCGGTCGGCCCAACAAACATAAAATTCCCAATTGGCCTGTTTTCGCAACTTATTCCGGTTCTGTTTCTCTTTATGGCGCGGGCTAGGGTTGCTATAGCTTTCTCTTGCCCAAATATTCGACTTTTTATTTCAGATTCCAAAAACATCAACCTTTGGCGTTCACTTTTTGTTATTTGAGAAACGGGAACTCCAGTCCAACAGGAAACAACGTCCGCAACATCATCAGCCGTGACAATTATTTCCTCTGGGCCATGCTCTAAAACGCCTGTTGCGACCTTTTTATCTAAAATTTTTGCTGGAATTTGGCTTTTCATCTGCGCTAGAACACAGGTTTTTCTTTTAATTTCGTTGTGAAATCGTTTTCTTGAAGCCGCCTCATCTATTAAATCTATGGCCTTATCCGGCAAAAATCTATCATTAATGTATCTTTTAGACAACTTAATCGCTGATTTTATTGCTGTGTCAGATATTTTCAACTTGTGAAATGCTTCATATTTTTCTTTAAGTCCAAACAAAATATTCTGTGTTTCCTCCTCGTCGGGCTCGTTGACAAGTATGGGCTGGAGTCTTCTCTCGAGCGCAGAATCTTTTTCAATCTCCCGCGAATATTCCTCAGGCGTCGTCGCTCCAATCAACTGAATGTCTCCCCGCGCCATCTTCGGCTTTAATATGTTCGCAGCATCTATCGCGCCATCTGCAGCTCCTGCTCCAACTATATTTTGAATTTCATCTAAAAATAAAATGACGTTTTTGCTGGCTTCAACTTCGTCTAAAATCGATTTGATTCTCTCCTCAAAATCCCCTCTATATTTAGCTCCAGAAAGCATGGCCGAAAAATCCAATGATATAACTTTCTTGTTTTTGAGGCTGTCCGGAACGTCTCTGTTTATGATTTTAAGCGCAAGCCCCTCAACAACCGCCGTCTTTCCAACTCCCGGCTCGCCAACCAGGCAGGGGTTATTTTTTTTTCTTCTTGTCAATATTTGAATCATTCTCTCAATCTCAAGCTCTCTCCCAACCAACGGATCAATCTTGCCTTCTCTTGCAAGCCAAGTCAAATCTTTGCCATATTTTTGAAAAATATTTTGTTTGCTGCTGACTTTTTTTGTTTTTTTAATCTGCTTATACACATCACAGTCATAAGACAAACACTGTGCGTATATTTCTCTATATACCCCGCCTATTTCCTGTAAAATTAACATACCATAACTTTCTTTTTCCTGCAAAAACTCAATCAACAAATGCTCTGTTCCCGCAAGTTCCATGTTCATTTCATTTGCAGACTGGATTGCTTGATCCATAATTTTTCTAACACGAGGAGTGAAATCATTCGGCGATAGTTTCTGTGGCAAATTTCTCCCAACAACGGAAATAAGCTTGGTTTCAATTTTGCCCGCTGTTATGCTATTTTTGTTTAAAATAAAAGCAGAAACACTATCCGAAACAGCCGCCAAACCATATAATAAATGTTCCGTTCCAACACAACCATAACCCAACTTTTCAGCTTCAGTCAAAGCCGATTGCAGCGCTTCACACGCAAGATCTGTAAACCCTGAAAATTTATACATAGTCTCCCTCCTTTTAACAATAAAATTATAGCGCATAACCTTTTAAAAATTAAGGCGAATTATATACATACTCATAAAAAATTTTGAATTATCACAAAAATTCCATTTCATACATAATATGCAATATAACTTAACCAAAGGAGGAAAGCGCAATGTGTTGTAATAACGGACCATTCGGTGGCGGAAACTGCTGCTGCATAATCATCATTCTCATCCTAATCTGTTGCTGCTGTGGCGGATCTGGATTTGGCGGCGGATGTGGCTGCTGCGACTAATGCTTTAAATAAAAAAACAGGGAGCACATTTCTCCCTGATATACATAAATTTTCAAACAAAATCAAAAAATCAATAAAAATCCTGTTTTTTATAACAACACATTGCGAATTTAAAATAAATTTTTCACTCTGATTTTTTTCTTCTCATCTCACTTTTATATTCCTTAGTCATTCTTATGACCTGCGGACTCAGCAAAACCAAACTAACCAAATTCGGAAACACCATCATAATATTTGATATATCCGATAGTTTCCAAACCAAATCCATGGCGCAAACTCCCCCAAAACAAATAGAAATAATATAAATAATTTGATATGGAAGAATAATTTTTTTCCCAAACATATATTTTATCGCTTGCTCCCCATAGTATGACCAGCTCATGATCGTCGTGAACCCAAACAAAGCTGTGCACAAAGCTATCACAAAATTAGCGCCAGATCCGATCTGAGATGAAAAAGCTCTCATTGTCATTTCTCCACCATCAGAAAAACTCTCAAACGCCCCCGTAACTATGATGACAAGGGCAGTCATGGTGCACATAACGATTGTGTTGAAAAAAACTTCAAAAACTCCCCACTGACCCTGTTTAACAGGCGACGTTGCATTTGAAGCCGCATGAGCTATTGGAGAGGTTCCCATTCCCGCCTCATTCGCAAAAACGCCCCTGGCAACGCCATATCTCATAGCAACCATAATCGCATATCCAGCCCCGCCGGAGACAGTTGCCCTTAAATTAAAGGCGCTTTCAACAATCAGCCGGAATGCTTCTGGTATGACAAAACAATTTTTAACCAAGACGAAAACAGACACCAAAACATACAGTATAGACATAAACGGAACTATTTTAGAAGCAACCGCGCTCAAACGCTTTATTCCGCCAATTATGACCACTGCGCAAACAACGGTTATCACAATCGACGTCACAAGCTGTGGAAAACCAAAACCTCTTTCCAAGGCGACAGCAGTCGCATTTGTTTGAACCGTGCTGCCCATGCCAAAGGAAGCAAAAATGCAAACAGCTGCAAAAAGTTTTCCCATGGGCTTCCATCCCAAGCCCTGCTCCATTGTATACATCGGCCCGCCATAAAACCCGTTCTCATCGGATTTGCGATATTTTATACATAAAACAATTTCAGAATATTTAGTCATCATTCCAAAAAAAGCGCTAACCCACATCCAAAAAACAGCTCCAGGCCCTCCAGCTGCAATTGCTGTCGCGACTCCGATTATGTTTCCTGTTCCCAAACTTCCAGCCAAAGCCGTTGAAACAGCCTGAAAAGGAGATATTCCCTTGCCACCGTCATTTTTGCTGGAAGTTAAACTGCCAATCGTGTTTTTAAGAATATCCTTAAAATGAAAAATTTGAAAAAACCCGGTTGCAACAGTGAAATATATTCCAACGCCTATGATAAAAATTAGCGTGAACGGCCCCCATAGTAAAGAAGAAAGTTGATCAAAAAAATCATTAATAAAATCCATAAATTCACCTCGTCGTTTTAGTAAAGACACACACATATATATGCCCTGATTTCGTAAAGCTTTTCAACAATTTATTAAAAGTAGAAATGACAAAATAAAAAATTTCGATCACAAACTGATAAACTTTCAAAAATCGTCAATATCTTCAATAAAAAATCACTTTTTAAGATTGTGCATATTATTGTTAATATAGCGCCATAAATCCAAGCTTCAACATCATCCAACAAAATAATTATATCACAAACCATTTTTAATTTCAACTAAAAAATAAATTTTTTTTTAAATATTTCTTGACAAACTCAATTTTAGGTATTATAATTATTTCTAGAGTTGATTTTTGACCAGCCGATGTGTCGGAATTGGCAGACGAGACGGACTCAAAATCCGTTGCTCGCGAGGGCGTGTGGGTTCAAGTCCCACCATCGGCACCAAGATTTTTCCAGGTTTTTGTCTTTATTTGTTGCCTTTTTTGTTGAAATTTTAAGGCCTGATTTGATTTTTTGAAAGGTGATATGGTTTTTCTTTAATTAAACTAAAAGAACAGCCTATGCGACTGCTCTTGGGTGTGTTTGTTTTTACTGTATTGGTGTCACAACTATATTCGACGCGCTGATTCCCGTTGTTCCAATGATTATGTCTTTTATTTGGGCCGCCTGTTGCGCGTTCATGTCCGGTGCCTTAACAGTGACATTGACTCTGTCCGCTTCAACATATGCCACGCAATCTTCAAATCCCTTTGCCTTGACTTGGTTTTCTATTGAAGTTTCTTGTTCGTTCATCTCGGTAATCTTTAAGGCTTGCGTTGTTGCGGTTGCTTTTTGATCGCCGGTGATCTCCGAAGAAGACAGGAGTTTGTTTATGTCCTCGGCTGCTTCGTCATGTGAATTCTTTTTGTCAAGTCTTGCCTGGGTGAAATAGTCGTTGATCTTTGGGGTTGAAACCAGTTCCGCTTCTCCATAGTTTTGGCCTGGACTAGTCTGGGACTTTGATGACGCCCCCAAAATGTCCATAACGCTTATTGCTCCCTCATCTCCGGCAGCGAATTGCCAGTTGAGATAGACCGCTATTCCCAAAATTAAAACCAGTGATGAAATTATAATTTGTCGCTTGCCGATTATCACATTAAATTTTTTCAAGAAAGATTCCCCCTATTTTGTTTATTTTTTTCCCGCTGCTCTTTTAACAACGGAGACTCTGTTTGTTTTTATATCTAGCGATTTTGTGACTGCGTCGCTAACTCTTTTTACTATCAAACTGTTGTCTGCGCCTTCGCATACCACAACGACCCCCTTAACTCTCGGCTCTTTTTGAGTCACGATTAAAGCTTGCTTCCCGCCAGAACCGTCAACTATAACCACGTCATGTTGTGTGTTGTTTCTGTTTGTTTGTTTTCCCGAAGCGTTTTCGTTGGAATCTGATGTTTTTCGTTCTGAGTTTGCATACACATTTTCCACGCCGTTTTCAAGCGTTATGACAACTTCTGAATTTCCAACCCCCTCAATTTGTGATATCATAGAATTGATTTTTTGCTCAAGTTGCTGGACATAAGCCTCGGTTGATAGGTTTAAATTTTTCGATTCACCACACATATTTTTGTCATTGGAGTTTTTTGGAATAAGCGTTGAAATGCTAATCAACAAAATTCCAACCATTCCTATAATTAATATGTATTTGGTTTTTTCTTTAGAATACAATAATTTTTCTAAATATCTTTTAAATTCCATACATTATCACCTTTTTATTGTTGATAATAGATTATTTTAGGATCTATTCCCGTTTCTTTTTGAACAATTTGTTTTATTTGATTAGCATCATAATTTTGGTCTTTAGCAATTTTTAAATAAACATTTTTTACTTTTGAATTATCTTTACTAATATCTATGCTTATGTCCAAAAATTTATAACCACTTTTTGCTAAAACAATTTTTAAAGCGCTCTTTAGTTTTTCTTGGTCTGTTTTTTTTAAATATTCGTTATAGCGCATGTTTATATCATCGCTGTTATATATTTTAGATAGGCAATTAGATATATCCTGACAGTTGAAATTTTTCACCAGTGGGCTTACTAGGCTGCTGATCAAAAAAACATTTAGAACCAATTTCATGGTTTTTTCCATATTTCCGCCAGGAACGAGCATGTAAAAAATGGTTCCGCAAATAATTGAAATACATATATATATCACCCAGTCATACATTTACTAGACCTCCTAACTTTTTGCAACAGTGATCATCAGAGCCGTGGTTGAAATTATTAAAATGCCATAGCTTATTAAAAATGCGAGCAAAATTGAAAGACACTCTTTTATGGAACACATCATGTTGGCAACAGAGCTGACGTTTAAAGCTTGAGCCAGTCCGCTGGTTAGTGAAATGGATATAATAAAAAAAACCAGCATTAAAATCGAAGGCAGCAATGTGACGACACACACCAAAATTCCAAATCCTCCAACCGCCGATTTAATCAACATCAAACACCCAACAACTGTCGACATAGCATCTCCTAGGGAGCCGCCAATTATTGGAATAAAACTGCTGGACGCAAATTTAGCCACCTTCATCCCTACTTCATCTGCTGAAACTGAAACCGCGTTTTGCATTGTGAACAGGCCAACAAACACGATAAGCAGCAGTGATAAAATAAAAATAACCGTCTTTTTAATTGAGGAAATTATCCCTCCAATGTTAAAATTTCTATTTAATGAACTAACAATAGATAAAGCCAAAAAAATTCCAATTGCTGGCAGTAAAATGTTTGCAATAATTAACGACACTATTTGTGATGCAAAAAAAAGATTGGTGGTGTATCCCAGCGAACTTGATTCTCCCCCGGAAACAGCGATTGCAGCGCCAAAAACAGGAATGAAGCAAAGCATAAAATTTCCAAACGCTTTTATTGTTTGAGCGACGCTTGATATACCCCCAACTATCGGCGCAATGACGACCCCACATGTGCATATTGAAGCAATTGAGCTTAAAATTCCATTTAGGCTCGAGTTTTCAACTGTGGTTTTGAGCCCATCAAACAGTGCACAAAGCAAAATTATTGCAAAACAACTTGCGAACAAAAAAAATGGCTTTTTTAGGATGTCAAATATTTTAGAAAATAAAAACTTAAAAAAATTAACCATCGAAAATTTTTGAATATCACACGGACTGGAAGAATTTATTCCAAATTTTTTTAGATCATTTTCAACATTATCGGGCAATTCATCAAACAGTTCATTTATTTTTAAATTTTCATACTCTTCATTAACCACATTAGAATATTCACTATCATTGTCATATAAAGCATAAACATTTTGAGAAAACGACACTAGACATAAAAATAACAACAGCGCTATATATATTAACCATTTTCTCATATTTATCCCTCTTTATAAATTTAAATATCATTTATTAATTTAAATAAATCACTCTTTTGATAATGCTCATTAAATCCAAAAACATCGGCAATGCCATTAAAATTATTGTCACTTTACCTGTTAACTCAACCTTGCCAGATATAGCAGAATATCCGAAATCTTTACAAGTTTCAGAAGACATTTGCGTTAAATAACAGACTCCAAGCGACTTCATCACGGTGGATATGTATATATTGTTCAAATTAAAATCGGATATCCATTTGTTTATAACGTCAAACACGGGCGAAAAATTTTTTATTATAATCAAAAATATTATCACTCCTGCAATCAGAGATGTTAGTATTGAAAATTCTGGATTGGTTTTTTGCAAAATCACACAAACTGAAACTGCGATCAGGGCCAGGCCGATGATTGAAAAAAGCATATTATCAACCTCAATATAATCCAAATAAATTCTTAATTGTTTCAAATAGTCGACTTATTTGCGCTACTATTATAAATAAAACAACAATCAATCCAGCTAAAGAAGTCAACATAGCCTGCTCTTCACGCCCTGACCGAATTAAAACCTGATTCAAAACCGCAACAATGATCCCTATCGCAGCAACTTTAAAAATTAAATCCACATCCATAATATAAATCCCTTATTTTAAAAAATACTATTTGTATTGCTTATATAAATAT
>CADAPX010000018.1 GCA_902789925.1 Oscillospiraceae bacterium
AGAAACACAAAGGCTTTTTGAGCTGAGATTTTTAGCATTTTTATTAAAAATTGGGAGGAAATTTTATGAATTTAATACTGTTGGGAGCGCCGGGAGCTGGCAAAGGAACTCAAGCTGAGGCGATTTGCAAGGAATATCATATACCAGCCATTTCGACTGGAAATATTTTAAGAGAAGCGATCAAAAACGGCGATGAATTGGGGCTTAAAGCAAAGTCATATATGGATTCAGGAAAACTTGTTCCGGATGAGGTTGTTATTGGGATTTTAAAGGAAAGGCTCAAAAGTGATGACTGCAAAGAGGGCTTTGTTCTTGATGGTTTCCCGCGGACTTTGCCGCAAGCCGAAGCGCTTGACAAAATGAAAATCAACATTGACAAGGTCGTTGAAATCAACGTTCCAGATGAAGTCATTTTAGAAAGGCTCTCTGGAAGGCGTGTTTGCGAAAAGTGTGGCGCAACATATCACATCCAGAACAAAAAGCCAAAAGTTGAAGGAGTTTGCGATTTTTGCAAAGAGAAGTTGGTTCGGCGCAAGGACGACAATGTTGAAACAATCAAAGACAGATTAAAAGTTTTTCATGATCAAACTGAGCCGCTAAAAGAGTACTATTTAGCTCAAAACAAACTGTGTGTTGTGACGGAATATGGCTCTGTTGAGTCTTCCAGGAAGGCAACGCTTGACGCAATCAGAGGCAATATATGATCAATTTGAGGACGCAGCGCGAAATAATAAAACTGCAGGACGCAGCAAAAATTTCAGCCTTAGCTTTACTGGCTGCTGGCGAACTTTGCAAGCCAGGGGTCACGACATGGGAAATTGATAAAGCTGTTGAAAAATTTATTATTTCGCAAAAAGCAGAGCCTAGTTTTTTAAACTATCAGGGCTTTCCAGCCTCTTCCTGCATATCCGTCAACGACACTGTTATTCATGGAATTCCCTCCAAAGACATCGTCTTAAAAAGTGGGGATATTGTCAGCGTTGACGTTGGAGCTTTTTATAACGGATATCATGGCGATAATGCATACACTTTTAAAGTTGGCGAGGTTTCAAAAGAACTTGAAAAGCTTTTAGAAACAACGCAAAATGCTCTATATTCAGGGATTTCTCAGGCCATCGTTGGCAACAGGATTGGAGACATTTCATCTGCTGTTGAAAAAACCGTTGAGGTTTGTGGATATGGAGTGGTTCGGGAGTTTGTTGGTCATGGCGTTGGCAAAAATTTGCACGAAGACCCTGAAGTTCCAAACTTTGGCATGGCAGGAAAAGGCCCGCGCCTGGCGGCTGGAATGGTTATTGCTATCGAGCCAATGATCAACCAAGGAAGCGGTGATATAGTCCGCCTTGACGACGGATGGACAATTAAAACCGCGGATGGGTCGCCGTCAGCCCATTTTGAGCACACTGTTTTAATCTCAAAAAGCGGCCCGGTTATTTTGACAAAACCTTGAGGCGCGGAGTGGAGCTTTATTATGGAAATTCAAAAAGGAGCGATAGTTAAATCTGTTGCAGGTCATGATAAGGATCGATTTTATTTGGTTGTTAAAATTGAGGGGAAGCGCGCATATATAGCTGATGGCAAAAGAAGGAAAATTGGTTGCCCAAAGCCTAAGAATTTTTTGCATATAAAGACAACCAACAAACTGGTTGATCTGGCAAACTATAGGACGGATAAATCCCTACGGCTTCTTTTGCATAGTTATAACTATAAAGATCAAGAAACCCCAGAAAATTAGGAGGCTGCTATGTCAAAAGATGATGTTATTGAAGTTGAAGGCAGGGTTGTTGAAGCTTTGCCAAACGCAACATTTCAGGTTGAGCTTGAAAACGGACATCGCATACTTGCGCATATATCTGGAAAATTGCGGATGAATTTTATACGAATTTTGGTTGGAGATAAGGTGACTGTTGAGATGTCGCCATATGATCTGAGCAAAGGCAGGATAACCTGGCGTTCAAAGTGAAATTTGAGCCTGGGCGTTTGAAATTTTAAAGGGAGGGAGTTTAAAATGAAAGTTCGGCCTTCGGTTAAGCCCATGTGTGAAAAATGCAAAGTGATTAAGCGCAAAGGGCGAGTGATGGTGATATGTGAAAATAAAAAACATAAACAACGGCAAGGTTGAAGATATAGCATTAAAAAAATCAAACAGGAGGTGCAACAACAATGGCCAGAATAGCTGGAGTTGACTTGCCAAGAGGAAAGAGAATCGAAATAGGCTTGACATATATATATGGCATCGGGTGCAGTATGTCGAGAAAAATTTTAAAAGCAACCGGCGTTAATCCAGACACAAGAGTTTCTGATTTGAGCGAGGATGAAACGTCAAAGCTTCGCGATTATATCGACAAAAACGTCAGCGTTGAAGGAGATTTGAGGCGCGAAGTTGGTTTAAACATTAAAAGACTTATTGAAGTTAATTGTTATCGTGGAAGACGCCATAGGATGGGGCTGCCTGTTCGCGGGCAAAACACCAAGACCAATGCTCGAACAAGAAAAGGCCCTAAGAAGACTATGGCAAACAAAAAGAAGTAATGGAGGAATGGGAGCATGGCAAAAGTTGCTAAAAAGACGACAACTGTCAGGAGGCGCAGGGAGCGTAAAAACATTCAAAAAGGTTCTGTCCATATACAAGCAACCTTTAACAACACTATAGTCACCATAACAGACACAAAAGGAAACGCGATTTCTTGGGCTTCATCTGGCGGATTGGGATTTCGCGGAAGCAAAAAGTCAACTCCTTTTGCAGCTCAAACTGCAGCTGAAAAAGCAGCAAAAGCCGCTATGGAGCATGGGCTTAAATCTGTTGAAGTTTTTGTTAAAGGGCCGGGATCTGGCCGTGAGGCAGCGATTCGCGCACTTCAATCTGCAGGGCTTGAAGTCAGCATGATCAAAGACGTGACGCCAATACCTCACAATGGATGTCGCCCTCCAAAGAGAAGACGTGTTTAAAAAATTTGGAAGCAGGAGGTAATATTTAATGGCAAGATATACTGGAGCGGTTTGCAGGCTCTGTCGAAGGGAAGGGAAAAAGCTCTTTTTGAAGGGTGAGCGTTGCTATCTAGACAAATGTTCCGTTGCGCGGAGGGAATATGCCCCAGGGCAGCACGGGCAGGTTAGGAAAAAAATTTCTGACTATGGAATTCAGCTTAGAGCAAAGCAGCTTGCTAAGAGATACTATGGCGTTTTGGAGAGTCAATTTGCTAAATATTTTAACATGGCTGAAAGAAAAGCTGGGATGACGGGCGAAAATTTGCTGAAAATTTTGGAATCAAGGCTTGATAATGTCATATATAGCGCAGGTTTTGCGTCGTCTCGAGCTGAAGCAAAGCAACTCATCCTACACAATCATTTTACATTAAACGGAAAAAAAGTTAATATATCTTCAATTTTAGTTAAACCTGGGGATGTTATTGAATTAAAGGCTTCAAGCAAATCTTTAGAAAAATTTAAAACGGTTTTTGAAAATTTCTCATCTCGGCCGACGCCTATGTGGATGAATGTCGATAAAGACGCGATGAAGATAACGATCGAGCGTTTGTGTAATCGAGATGAAGTCGAGCTGGACGTTGCAGAACACTTAATAGTTGAGCTGTATTCAAAATAATTTAATCAACATTTAGGAAAACAGGCAGAGCGGAAAATTTGTTGTTTGGTTTAGATAATATTTTGAACCACCAGGGAATATTGTTTTCTAAACTGCTTACAGGAGGTTTTTTTAATGATAGAAATTGAAAGGCCAAGGATTGAGGCAACCAGCGTTAAAGCTGATGGAACATATGGAAGACTTGTCCTTGAGCCGCTGGAGCGTGGATTTGGAGTGACGCTTGGCAATTCGCTCAGGAGGGTTTTGTTATCTTCACTTCCGGGTACTGCAGTGACGTCGATAAAAATAGATGGAATACAGCATGAATTCTCAACAATTCCTGGTGTTAAAGAAGACATAACGGAGATAATTTTAAACATAAAAGGCTTGGCGCTTAAGATACATGGAAACGTTCCAAAGACGATTTATATAAATTCTGACAAAGAAGGTGAGCTAACTGCCGGCGACATCAAAGCCGATTCGGACGTTGAAATTTTAGACCCCAATATGCATATAGCGACCCTGGATAAAGGCGCAAGTTTGCAAATGGAGCTTGTTGTTGATCGCGGCAGGGGATATGTTTCAGCGGAGAGGAACAAAAGCGAAGTTTCAAATATAATCGGCATTATCCCAGTTGACAGCATATACACACCGGTTTTAAAGGTTAACTATTCCGTTGAAAACACGCGCGTTGGTCAGATGACAGACTATGATAAATTAACTCTTGACGTCTGGACCGATGGAACAATATCTGCAAAAGAGGCGATATCTTTAGCGGCCAAGATTCTCAATGAACATCTCAATTTATTCACCACCTTGTCTGAGGAAAAATATTCAGAAAACATAATGGTTGAAAAGGAAGATGACGCTCGAGAAAACTTGCTTGAGATGACTATTGAGGAACTTGATTTATCTGTTCGTTCTTTTAATTGCCTGAAAAGAGCAGGAATAAACACGCTTGGAGATTTGATAAATCATACTGAAGAAGATATGATGAAAGTTAGAAATTTAGGCAGGAAATCTTTAGATGAAGTTGAATTAAAAGTTAAATCACTGGGCTATTCTTTCAAGCCAAGTGACGAAGAATGAGAAATCCGTGAGGGGTGATTAGAAATGGCAGGGAAAAGAAAGCTTGGCAGGGCGTCTGACAGCAGACGAGCAATGCTTCGAGCTATGGTGACTTTTTTATTGGAAAATGGAAAAATTGAAACAACGCTGGCTAGGTCTAAAGAAGTTCGTTGTATGGTTGAAAAAATGATAACACTTGGCAAAAGTGGCGGGCTTCATTCCAAGCGTCAAGTCATGTCATATGTTACAAAGGAATCTGTGACTAAAAAATTGTTTGATGAAATCGCGCCTAAATACAGCGACAGAAAAGGTGGATACACAAGCATTGTTAAGCTTGGTCCACGTCGTGGGGACGCGGCTGAAATGGCGATAATTAAACTTGTCTAGCTTAAATTGTCAGGGCAGATCGAGTGTGCAAAAGGGGTTTTTGTGCGCTTGATCTTTGATTATTATTTAATTTAATTGCGTGAACCTTGTTGACAATTTGGGAGTATGTGATATAATGAATGGGTGGAATTTAGGATTTTGCATAGAAAAAATATTTATAAACATGGAGAATATATGGATTTATCGATAATAATTGTTAATCACAACACTTCTTCCATAACAAAAAATGCGATTAGGTCGATTATAGAAACTGTTAAAGAGGTGAAATATGAAATTATTGTTGTAGATAATTCTACATATAGCGATGGGGTTTTTTGCTTTTCAGATCCAAGAGTTCGAATTTTTTCTGGATTTGTTAATAAAGGCTTTGGAAATGCCTGCAATATAGGCGCTAAAAAGGCGTTGGGAAAATGTCTTTTATTTTTAAATTCAGACACGATTTTAAATGAACACACCATAGACAAAGCATATAATAAACTGATAAGCGACGACGACATAGGGGCTCTTGGAGTCCGTCAACTTCTCAAAAATGGGGAGTTGGATGCGGGCTGCAAAAGGGGATTTCCAACGCCGCTAAATTCTTTATACTATTTTCTTGGGCTCGACAAAAGATGGCCTGAGTCTAAAAAATATGGAGCATATCATCAAACTTTTATTGACCAGCGAAGCGTGGCTGAGGTCGACTGCCTTTCAGGAGCGTTTATAATGATGAGACGGGATTCTTTTGAGTTTATTTCTGGATTTGACGAGGATTATTTTATGTATGGCGAAGACATTGACCTTTGTTATAGGCTGCGGCAAAAAGGCTTTATGGTTTTATACTATGGCGAAGTTTTTCTAACTCATCTCAAAGGCGAAAGCAGCTCAAGCAGTTTGGTCTGTTTGAAGCATTTTTATCAAAGCATGCAAATATTTTATGATAAACACTATAGATTTAAATATAATTTTTTGGTTGGTGTTTTGGTTAAAATAGGGATAAAGCTGAAATATCTTTTAGCAAGGGGCAAGTTTTTGAGAAATGGCGGCAAAAAGCGATGATTGACATATTACTGGCTGTATATAATTCTGAAAAATATTTAACGCAGCAGCTTGATTCGATTTTTTCTCAAACATATACAAACTGGAGAATACTCATTGTTGATGACTGTTCGTCTGACAAAACGTGCGCCATTATAGAAAAATATATTCAAAAATATCCTGAAAAAATTGTTTTATATAAAAACAGTCGAAATATTGGCAATCCTTCCTTAAATTTTTTTAAATTGTTAAAAATGTCAACTTCTGAATATGCTATGTTTTGCGATCATGATGATGTTTGGCTTTGCGATAAAATAGAGCTGACTTTGATTGCCATGAAGCAAAAGGAATCTCAAAATCCCGATCTTCCAATCCTCGTTCACACCGACTTAAAAGTTGTTGATTGCAATTTAAATGTTTTAGCGGAGTCGATGGTTTTGGCGCAAAAGCTCAATCCAAACGCAAAAACTTTGAGGGAGCTTGTTGTTCAAAATAATGTCACGGGGTGCGCGGCTATGCTGAATCGAAAGCTTGTTTTGATGGCGTCTTTGGTTCCAAAAGGTGCAGTGATGCACGACTGGTGGGTTGCGTTGATTGCAGCAGCTTTCGGAGCTATTGAATTTGTCGATAGGCCAACAATTCTATATCGTCAGCATGGGGCTAATCAGGTTGGGTTTAAAAATGCGTCAAAAATTTCATATGTTTTTAACAGATTTTTAAACAGGCATGAAATAAAAAGCTCTGTTTTGAAAACATATATTCAGTGTCGCTCGTTTTTAAATCGATATAGAAAAATTTTGTCGCCAGATCAAAAAAAGCTGCTTGAGAGTTATTTGCAAGTTAGCCATGGAAATAAGCTGCAGAGGGTTTTGAGGCTTGTTTGCGGAGGCTTTTTAAAGCATGGATTTTTCCGAAAGCTGGGGCAGGTTATATACATATAAACGCTTAAATTTTTTGTTGAGGTGGTTTTTTTGAAAATGAAAGGAATCGTTTTGGCCGGGGGGGCAGGGACCAGGTTATATCCATCAACCAGGGCTTGTTCCAAGCAGATGCTGACTGTTTATGATAAACCCATGATATATTACCCAATTTCAACGCTGATGCTTGCTGGAATACGCGACATTTTGATTATTTCAACTCCAAGAGATGTTGGGCTTTTTGAAGAGCTCCTTGGCGACGGAAGCCAGATTGGGGTCAGGTTTTCATATCAAATTCAGCGCGAGCCGAAAGGTTTGGCGGAGGCGTTTATCCTCGGGGAAGATTTTATTGAAAATGACAATGTGTGTTTGGTTTTGGGGGACAATATATTTTACGGCAACAAATTTTCAGATTCGCTAAAACGGGCGGCGTCAAGAAAGTCTGGAGCGACAATATTTGGATATCACGTTAGCAATCCAAGCGCGTTTGGAGTTGTTGATTTTGACGAGGATGGAACGGTTATTGCGATTGAAGAAAAGCCTAAAAATCCTAAATCCAGTTATGCTGTTCCGGGATTATATTTTTATGATAATGACGTTGTGAATATTGCGAAAAATGTTGTTCCGTCCGCGCGTGGAGAGCTGGAAATAACCTCTGTTAACAATGAATATTTGAAAAGAGGAAGCCTCAAAGTTGAAATTTTGGGACGAGGGATGGCATGGCTCGACACCGGCACTCACAGGGCCATGCTTGATGCTGCGAACTTTATTGAAGCTGTCCAAACTCGCCAAGGCTTGTTTGTTGCTTGTTTGGAGGAAATAGCCTATTGCAACGGTTTTATAAGCCAAAAACAGCTTTTGAAATTGGGAGAATCCATGAGTAAAAATGACTATGGAAAATATTTGATCGAAGTTGCAAGTGGAAAAAATGTTTTGTAGATATAGAGGAGATGCTTTTTTGGTGTGTAAAATTATTGTGACTGGCGCAAAAGGCCAGCTTGGAACAGAACTTGTTAAAATGATAAAAAGCGGCCAATCTGAGCTTGGGCAGCTTAACGATTTTTACAGGGATGTCCAAGTTATTGCTGCTGATTTGGGCGATCTAGACATATGCGATGCGCAAAGTGTTTATGAATTTGTTGAAGATGCTAGGCCATATGCTGTTGTTAACTGCGCAGCGATGACGGATGTTGATGGATGTGAAACAAATTCTGCGCAAGCTTTTAAAATAAACGCTTTGGGGCCAAGGAATTTGGCGGTTGCGTGTGAAAATGTTGGCGCAAAACTTGTCCAGATTTCAACCGACTATGTTTTTGATGGCTGTAAAAAATCTCCATATGTTGAAACTGATTCTGTAGCTCCGCGAAGTGTGTATGGAGCAAGCAAAAATCTCGGTGAGCAATATGTCAAAAACTTTTCAAACAAGTGGTTTATTCTAAGAACTGCGTGGCTTTATGGATATGAAGGCAATAATTTTGTCAAAACCATAGTTAAAGCCGGAAGGGAAAAGGGCTTTTTAAAGGTTGTTAATGACCAAATAGGCAATCCGACAAATGCTGTTGACCTCGCTTGGCATATCTGCAAACTTTTGAAAACAAACGAATATGGAATATATCATTGCACGGGAAAAGGAGAGTGCTCTTGGTTTGACTTTGCGTGTGAAATAGTTAAAAATTTTGGAATAGACGCAGTCGTTCGGCCCTGTTCAACCGATGAATTTCCAAGGCCTGCTTCTCGCCCGCAGTATTCTTCCCTTAAAAACTTCATGCTTGAGCTAACTGTTGGGGACCAGTTCAGGCCATGGCAGGAAGCGCTCAAATCATATTCTGAAAATATACAAATATAGAGATAAATTGAAGGCTTTATAATTTAAATTTGAAAGGATTAAAAAATATGAAAACTTATTTAGTCACTGGCGGAGCTGGATTTATTGGATCGAATTTTATAATATATATGCTTGGTAAATATGATAATATTAAAATTATTAATGTCGACAGTTTAACATATGCTGGTAATTTAGAAAATTTGAAATCTGTTGAAAATAATCCGAATTATAAATTTGTTCAACTGGATATATGCGATGGCCCGGGCCTGGATCGGATTTTTGAAGAAAATGACGTTGATTATGTTGTTAATTTTGCGGCTGAGAGCCATGTTGATCGAAGCATTGAGGACCCCCAAATTTTTTTGCAGACTAATGTTTTGGGAACGTCAACTCTTCTTTGCGCGGCGAGGAAGGCGTGGGCTGTTGGCGATGATATATATAAAGATGGCGTTAAATATTTGCAGGTTTCGACAGACGAGGTGTATGGATCTTTGGGCGCAGAAGGCTTTTTTTGGGAAACAACTCCGCTTGCTCCGCACAGCCCATATTCAGCGTCGAAGGCTTCTGCTGATTTGTTGACTCTGGCATATTTTGATACATACAAATTCCCTGTCAACATAACCAGATGTTCAAACAACTATGGTCCTTTTCAATTTCCCGAAAAATTAATACCGCTTGTCATAAATAATGCTTTGGAGCATAGGGATCTGCCGGTTTATGGAGATGGGCTCCAGGTTCGCGATTGGCTATATGTTGAGGATCACTGCAAGGCGATTGACATGGTGATATCTTCTGGAAAGCTTGGCGAGGTCTATAATATCGGGGGGCACAATGAGCGAACAAACATTAAAATTGTTAAAACAATAGTAAAATATATCAAAGAAAATGTTGACTCCAAAGTTGGAGAAAATCTGATAAAACACGTTACAGACAGGAAAGGCCATGATCGCCGCTATGGAATCGCTCCCGACAAAATCAAAAAAGACCTTGGCTGGAGCCCTGAAACGACGTTTGACGTTGGAATCAAAAAGACGATAGACTGGTATTTAAAAAATATGTCGTGGATGAAAAACATCACTTCGGGCCAGTATCAAAATTATTATTACAAAATGTATTCGAAAAAATAAAGGAGAATTTTTGAATGGGAAGGTTTAGGTTTCAAAAGACGAATATCGAGGGCCTGAGGGTTATAGACGTTGAGCCGTTTGGGGACTTGAGAGGATATTTCATGGAAACATATAATCAAGCGGATTTTTTTAAAGAGGGCCTTAGAATGAAATTTGTCCAGTCGAATGAATCAAAGTCGACAAAGGGCGTTTTGAGAGGGCTTCATTTTCAAAAAAAATTTCCTCAGGGGAAGCTTGTTCGCTGCATTGAAGGCGAAGTTTTTGACGTTGCTGTCGACATACGCCCTGGCTCCAAGACTTTTGGCAAGTGGCACGGAGTTTTTTTGTCGGGGTCGAATTTTCGAGAATTTTATATTCCAGAGGGTTTTGCGCATGGGTTTTATGTCCTGACGGACTTTGCAAGGTTTGAGTATCAAGTCACGAATTTATATCATCCTGAAGATGAGGGAGCGATTTTGTGGAACGATCCTGAGATTGGGGTTGATTGGCCAATAATTAACGGGATGAACCCGCTGCTTTCAGAAAAAGACACTCAAAATCCTCTGCTTAGAGACATAAAATTTTAGGTTTTGGAGGAAAATTGTTTTGTTAAAGGCATATTGGCGAGATTTTGTTAGGTTTATTCCTCTTCTGATTGAGCTAACAGCTCGGGATTTTAAATTAAAATATCGAAGGTCTTTTTTGGGAATTGTTTGGAGCATGTTAAATCCTCTCCTGATAATGATTGTTATAACGTCTATGTTTTCAATTTTGCTCAAAAGCCCCCCCTCAGACATGCCCTTTGCGGTCTACTATATCACCGGCTCAACGCTTTTTAGTTTTTTTTCAGAAGCGACAAGCAGCTCAATGACATCGGTTATTATGAACGCGTCTCTGATTAAAAAGGTCTATATTCCAAAATATATCTTTGCGCTTGAAAAGTGCGCATTTTCCTTTATAAATATGCTTCTGTCTGGGATAGCAATGCTGATGGTTGTTGCGTTTTACGTTATACAAGGGGACATTTGTCCACACATTACGATGTTTTTGATTTTAATCCCTCTGTTTTTCACATTTATCTTCACTGTTGGAGTTGGGCTGATTCTTTCTGCGTTAACTGTGTTTTTCAGGGATATTATGCATATTTGGAACGTCATAACGACAATTTGGATGTATGCAACTCCGATAATGTATCCTGTTGAGCTTTTGAGAAATCATGGGCTGGAGTGGGTCATAAAGCTAAATCCCATGTTTTATTTTGTTGATGACTTTCGGAATTTAATGATTAATGGAATAATTCCGGACATAAGTCATTTTTTTCTGAGTTTTGTTATTTGCTTTGGTGTTTTATCCGGAGGGCTTTTGTTGTTTAAAAAAGTTCAGGATCGTTTTATACTTCATATATAGTTGTGTTTTTTTGGGGGAAGGAATAAAAATTATTATGAATACTAGCGATGAAAAAGTGATTGTTTCGCTTGATAATGTTTCGATGCATTTTAATATGAGCGGTGAAAAATTAGACAGCTTAAAGGAATATTTTATTAAATTATTAAAAAGACAGCTATTTTTTAAAAAATATGTTGCGCTTGAAAATATTAGTTTTAAAATATGCAAGGGCGATGTTTTTGGAATAGTGGGTTTAAATGGGTCTGGCAAAAGCACGACGCTGAAAATTATTTCTGGAATTTTAAAGCCAACAAAGGGCAAAGTTTCGGTTAAAGGGACAATTGCTCCTCTGATTGAGCTTGGGGCCGGATTTGACCTGGAGTTGACAGCACGGGAGAACATATATTTAAATGGCGCTGTTTTGGGACATTCGAAAAAAATTATGAGGGAAAAATTTGATGATATAGTTGAATTTTCCGAAATGCAGAATTTTTTAGATGTTCCCATGAAAAATTATTCTTCAGGAATGGTTGCAAGAATTGCGTTTTCGGTTGCGACGATGGTTCGACCGGAGATTTTAATTGTTGATGAGATATTGGCTGTTGGCGATTTTCAGTTTCAGGAGAAATGTAATAAACGAATAGAGGAGATGATGGAAGGCGGAACAACGATAATTTTGGTTTCCCATTCTATCGAGCAAATCGAGGCTTTGTGTAATAAGGTGATGTGGCTTGAGAAGGGGAAGATTCGGATGATTGGCGGGGTGGATGAAGTTTGCAGTGCATATAAAAACAGCTAAATTTCAATATTTTTATCGTTTTATGGATTAATTTTTTTGTAAATCATAAATAAAAAGGATGTGAAAATTTGTTTGGATATATTGGAAAAATTATGGGTTTAATCAAAAAAGATGGATTTAAGGTGGTTTGGCAAAAATTTAAGAAAAAACTTTTATATTTTAGAAGCTTTTCAATATATATGAAAAAGCACACTCCCTGCGATGATGAGCTAGCAAGGCAAAGGGAGGCGCCTGAATATGACGAGATTTCGTTTTCAATAATAGTTCCCATGCATAACACGCCGATTGAGTTTTTGAAAGAGATGATAGAGTCGGTGATAAACCAGACATATTCGCGTTGGCAGCTTTGTTTGGCTGATGGAAGTGACCCGCAAAACAGCAACGTTGAAAAATGCTGCAGGGAATACTCCAAAAAAGACTCTCGAATATTTTATAAAAGGCTCGAAAATAACCTGGGTATTTCAGGAAATTCTAATGCTGCGCTAAAATTTGCAAACGGCAGCTATATCGCTTTGCTTGATCATGACGACCTGCTCCACCCTTCGGCTTTGTATGAATGTGCTAAAAACATAGCCGAAAATCAAGCGGATGTTGTCTATACTGACGAAATGACGTTTAAAGGCACGCCGAATCATGTCATATCCATACACTTCAAGCCGGATTTTTCTCCAGACACTTTGCTTGCGCACAACTATATATGCCATTTTTTTGTCTGTTCTCGAAAGCTTCAGCAACGGGTTAGAGGCTTTTCCCAAGCGCATAACGGAAGCCAAGATTATGATATGATTTTGAAAATAACCGAAATAGCAAAAAATATAGTTCACATACCAAAAGTTTTATATTTTTGGCGATCCCACCCTGGGTCGGTTGCAAGCGACGTTAAAAAGAAGCCCTATTGCATGAAAGCCGCAAAAAAAGCCATTTCAGACCACTTGAAGCGGACAGGGAAAGAGGCGACAGTTTCTGATTCGTATGTGTTGTCAACATATAAGGTTGATTATAAAATTATCGGTAATCCTAAAATTTCAATATTGATTCCAAATAAAGATAATATTTCATATTTAAAAAAATGCATTGATTCTATTTTGAAAAAGTCTAATTATTCTAACTTTGAAATAGTTATTGTTGAAAATAATAGTGAAAAAAACGAAACGAAAAATTTCTATCATATTTTAAAAAATAAGGATCATCGAATTAAAATTGTTAAATATGACGGAAAGTTTAACTATTCTAAAATTAATAACTTTGGATTTAAATTCACAAGTGGCGAATATTTGTTGCTTTTAAATAATGACACCGAAGTCATTTCCCCAAATTGGCTTGAAGAAATGCTGATGTTTGCTCAGCGCGATGACGTTGGGGCGGTTGGAGCAAAATTATACTATGAGGATAATACTGTTCAACATGCGGGCGTTATTGTTGGAATAGCGGGGTCTGCTGGCCATTCTCACAGGTTTTTTCCTCGAAACAGCAGCGGATACTTACACAGAATGTCTATAGCACAAAATTTAAGCGCAGTCACAGGGGCTTGCTTGATGACGAAACGAAAAGTTTGGGAGCAAATGAACGGACTGGACGAAAAATTTGAGGTTGCTTTTAATGATGTGGATTTTTGTTTGCGGTTGAGAAAAGCTGGCTATCTCGTGATATTTACGCCCTATTCAGAATTATATCACTATGAATCTAAAAGCAGAGGTTATGAAGATACGCCTGAAAAGCAACGAAGATTTTCGAAAGAGAGGAATATGTTCAGAGAGAGGTGGAAAAATTTTATTGAGATGGGAGATCCATACTATAACCCAAATTTAAGCCTTTCTTCAGAAGATTTTAGAATTGAGATTTAAATTCAAGACATTTTCAAATTACTCTGGGTAATATTTTTATTTGCCTGCTATTGCTTTTTTGGCAAAATTCCAAGAATCACAGCACATGTCCTCAAGAGAAAGCAAAGCTTTCCAGTTTAGGAGTTTTTTTGATTTGGTTGGATCTGCATAGCATATTGCGATGTCTCCCGGGCGCCTCTTGGTTATTTTATATGGAATTTTTATATTGTTGACTCTTTCGAATGTTTTCAATATGTCTAAAACAGAATATCCCGTCCCTGTTCCGAGATTAAAAGTTTCAAATCCAGAGTGATTTTTTATATATTTTAGCGCGCTTAAATGGCCTTTTGCCAGGTCGACAACGTGGATATAGTCCCTAACGCCAGTTCCGTCGTGGGTTTCGTAGTCGTTTCCAAATACAGAGAGTATTTTTAGCTTCCCGGCTGCGACTTGGGTGATATATGGCATGAGGTTGTTGGGAATTCCGTTTGGCATTTCGCCAATAATCCCGGTTTTATGGGCTCCGATGGGGTTGAAATATCTCAGGCAAGCGACGCTAAATTTGGGATCCGCTTTGCATATGTCTTTCAAAATATTTTCGATCATTAACTTTGTCGTTCCATATGGATTGGTTGTTGAGGTTGGAAAATCCTCTTTGATCGGGACGGTTTTTGGCGCTCCATACACCGTTGCGGATGAACTGAAGACCAAGTGGCTGCAGCCAAATTTTTTCATGACCTCGCAGAGTGATAATGTGCTTTTGAGGTTGTTTTTATAGTATTTTAAAGGCTTTTGTGTTGATTCGCCAACAGCTTTGAATCCTGCAAAATGTATGACTGTTTGGATTTCGTTTTCCTCAAATATTTTTTCTAAATCTGCGTCACAGCAGCAGTCGGCCTTATAAAATGGAAAATCAACACCTGTAATTTTTCTTATATTTTCAACTGATTGTATATTGCTGTTGCACAAATTGTCTATAATAATAATATTTTTTTTAGCGCTAATCAGCTCAACTGCAGTGTGTGAGCCTATAAAGCCAGCGCCGCCGGTGATTAAAATGGCCATGTTCAAGCCTCCCTTTGGATATACATAAAATTAATAGCAACATTATAATATATTAAGTAATTTTTGTCAAATCGTCATATATACCTGAGAGATAAATGTAAAATATTTTTGTTATATTAGAATTTTAATTGTTAGGTGTGAAAATATATGAATTCTGCAATAATTGTTGCGGCTGGTTTGGGCAGCAGGTTGGGCGGGATCAAAAAACAGTTTCTTGAAATTGGAGGAAAAACTGTTTTGCGTCGCAGTGTTGAAAAGTTTATACAAATTGGAATATGCGACATTGTTATTTCAACAAGGAGTGAAGATATAGATTTTGTTGAGCGAATGTTTTTGGATTTTAAAAACACTGTTCAAGTTGTTTCAGGCGGAAAAACTCGCCAGCAAAGCGTCAAAAATGCGTTTGATATTTGCGATAAAGACGGAGTTGTTTTGATTCATGATGCTGCCAGGCCTTTTGTTGAAACTGCGCATATCGTGGCTGTTATGAGAGCTGCTGAAGAGATGGGGGCTGCGGCTTTGGGGGTTTTTTCAACCGAAACAGTAAAATATGTTGAAAACAATTTGATCAAAAAAACGATAGACAGAAAAAATGTGTGTTTGATTCAAACTCCTCAAGCTTTTTCCAAAGAAATATACAGACAGTCATTAAAAATTTCTGCCAAAGACCACACGGATGACTGTCAGCTTGTTGAAAAAGCAGGATATGATATAAAAATTGTTGAAGGAAGCA